>JAVEDQ010000078.1 GCA_030840885.1 Frankiaceae bacterium | reverse complement strand
CCGAAGGGCGCGCTGCCGCTCTTCGACGAATCCGTGCTGCTGCTGACCATGGGAACCTCCTGATGTTGCTGTTAGCCGGTTAGCTACTGCTAGCTAACACCTTCTGGCGAGCGCATGGGTCAGACGTACAGGCCACCGTTGACGGACCAGACCTGACCGGTGATGTAGGACGACGCGTCCGCGCAGAGGAAGTGCACGACGCGCGCGATCTCCTCCGGCTTGCCGAGGCGCCCGACCGGGATCTGCTTGCGGACGCCGTCGAGCACCTTCTCGGGGACCGAGGCGAGCATGTCGGTCGCGATGAAGCCGGGGGTGACGGTGTTGACCGTGACCCCGAGCGCGTCGTCGCCGAGCTTGCCGGCCTTCGCCAGCGTCGCGGCGCATTCCTTCGCCAGCGTCTTGGTCAGTCCGAACAGACCGGCTTTGGCCGCCGCGTAGTTGGCCTGCCCGATGTTGCCCATCTCGCCGACGACGGAGCTGACGTTGACGACGCGCCCTGTCCCCCGCTCCAACATGTGCTCGAGCGCCGCACGGCTCATGTAGAAGGCACCGGACAGGTCGACGTCGATGACCTTCTGCCAGTCGTCGTCGCTCATCCCGAGCAACTTGCCGTCGGCCGTGATGCCGGCGTTGTTGACGAGGATGTCGAGGCGACCGTGCCGGTCGATGACCTCCTTCACCGTCCGGCGACAGTCGTCCGCCGAGCCGACGTTGCCGGTGTGCAGGGTGAATTGCGCATCGGGGTGCTCCCGCTGGAGGTCCTGCAACAGCGCGTCGGCCGCATCCCCGCTCTTCGTGGAGCCAGCGGCGACGGAGGCACCCTGGTTCGCCAACGACCGGGAAATGGCGGCGCCGATGCCGCGGGTGCCGCCGGTGACGAAGGCGACCTTGCCGGCGAGCTTGTCCCCCCGCGCCTGCGCGTTGACGACGGAAAGCTCCGGTGAGCGTGTCTCGGTGGTGGTCATGTGGATTCCTGTCTCTCGGAACGTGCGTCGGAGCGGTCGGTGAGCCAGGCCACGAGATCGGGCCAGATCTCCTTCCGCGCCTTGGAGCCGGCCATCAGGCCGATGTGACCACCGGGACGGTCCAGGTGGGTGACGTCAGGGCTGCTGACGAGATGGAGCAGCGGCAGCGTCGTATGCCGGGGGGCGATGTGATCGGCTCCGGCGGTGACGACGAGGAGCGGCAGGTCGATGCTGCCGAGGTCGACACGCGCGTCCCGCAGCCGCAACGTGCCCTTCGCCAGCCGGTTTTCCTTGTACATCCAGGTGACCCACTGCTGGAACGCGCGGCCGGGGAAGGGCGGGTTGTCGCCCACCCAGCGCGCCATCGGCTGGTACGCCTCGCGCTTCACTGAACCGTCCAGTACCTGACTGAACAGCTTGCGGTACGTGGACCACCAGTTCGTGACCGGCTTCATCGTCTTGTTCGCCCAGTCGATCGCCCGCCCCGGAATGACCGGCAGACGTTCCGCGACGTAAGCGACGTCCAGCTCGTCACCGCCCACCCAGTCGGTGTAGAGCGAGCCGGTCGGGTCGACGGGCATGGTCAACAGGATCATGTTCCGCACCGGGTCTACGGCGTCCGGTCCCGACTGCGCCGGCGTCGGTAGCGCCGGCAACGCCCCGTCCCGCATCAGTGCCGCGTACATGGCACAGAGCGTCGCGCCGATGCACCAGCCGAGCAGCGTCACCTGGGGCGCGCCGCTCGCCCGGAGCGTCTCGCGGATGCCGGAATGCAGCTCGTCGCAGACGTAGGTGTCGAGGCCCATGTCGGCGTCCTCGTCATCGGGAACGCCCCAGTCGAGCAGGAAGACGTCGTAGCCCTCCGCGAGCAGATATTCGACGAACGAAGCCCCTGGGGCGAGGTCGAAGATGTCCGGCCGGTTGATGAGGGCGAAGACCAGCAGCACGGGAACCTGATGGGTCCGCTGCTGGCTCCGGTACCGGTAGAGCGTGACCTTGCGATGGGTCCAGATCACGTCCTTGGGGCTGGCGCCGATCTCGGCGTCCTTGGTCGTCAACAGGATGTTGCTGAACTCGGTGACGGCGCCCGGGAGACGGGTCAAGGTCCCGAGGGCACTCACCGGGACGGCTTCCGGTCGGCCTCGCGCGAGCGGCGGAGCTCAGCCTCCAGCTGCTCGACCTCAGCGAGGAGACGCTCGAGCTTGTCCTCGGTCCGGGCCTGCTGAGCCCCCAGCCGGGCCAGGTCCTTACGCCCCGCCAGACGCAGATTCCGGACGGCCAGGTCCGCGACGTCGCTGCCGATCCTGGTGACCGCGATGACGTTCTCGGTCACCCACCCCAGCAGCGTCGCGAAGCCGCGGCCGCTGACGGCGGATTCGGCCTTCTCCGCCGCGGCGGACTCGAATTTCCCCGCGATCGAACTTGCCGCACCACCCAGTGTCTGGTGCGGCGTGCCGTTCTCGGGGTTGCCGCTCGGTTTCCCGTTGCTCGCCGACTCCTTGGAAGCGGAACCTTTCGAGGCCTCGCCCTTGACCCCGGACTGCTTGGCGGACTGCTGGGTCGCGACCATCAGCTCGAGCTGCCCTTGACCTGGTCGGCCAGCTGCTGGACGACTTCGGGGTCCTTCAGCGTGGAGACGTCACCGAGGTCACGCCCTTCGGCGATGTCCCGCAGCAGTCGTCGCATGATCTTGCCGGACCGCGTCTTGGGCAGGTCATCCGCCCAGACGATCTGCTTGGGCCGGGCGAGCTTTCCGATGTTCTTGGCAACGTGCTCGCGGACGTCGGTGACGAGCTCGTCGCTGCCCTTCTGGTCACCGGTGAGGGTGACGAACGCGAGGATTGCCTGCCCGGTGTCCTCGTCGTTCTGCGCGACGACGGCAGCTTCCGCGACCGCCGAGTGCGATGCGATCACCGACTCCACCTCCGCGGTGGAGAGGCGGTGGCCCGAGACGTTGATGACGTCGTCGATCCGTCCGATTATCCAGAAGTAGCCGTCGTCGTCCCGCCGCGCCCCGTCGCCGACGAGGTACGTCTTCTCACCGAAGCGCGAGAAGTAGGTCTCGACGTACCGGTCGTCGTCCTGCCAGAGCGTGCGCAGCATCCCGGGCCACGGCTTCGTGAGCACGAGCAACCCGGTGCCC
>JAVEDQ010000061.1 GCA_030840885.1 Frankiaceae bacterium | reverse complement strand
GAGGAGAACCGTGCCCCTGACCCCGCCGAACGACTATCAGCTGGCCGCCCTGAACGAGCATTACGGCTTCCGGATGTCCGGCGAGGAACTCGCCGAATACGGCACCTTCATCGGCGGCGTGCTGGAGAACTGGGACGCCGTCGAGCGGCTCTACGCCCGGACCGCCCCCAGCGCGCCGCAGCGGGACTGGGCCGCGCCGGTCGCTGCCGACAACCCGCTCGGTGCCTGGTACGTGACGACGAACATCGTCGAGGGCGGCGAGGGTGCGCTCGCCGGCAGGACCGTCGCGGTGAAGGACAACACGGCTGTGGCAGGGGTGCCGATGATGAACGGTTCCCGGGCGGTCGAGGGCTTCGTCCCCACCCGGGACGCGACCATCGTGAGTCGCCTGCTCGCGGCCGGGGCCACCATCGCCGGCAAGTCGGTCTGCGAGGACATGTGCTTCTCCGGCGCGAGCTTCACGTCGCAGCCGGCGGCGGTGCGCAACCCGTGGGACGAGAGCCGCAACGCGGGCGGCTCGTCGAGCGGGAGCGCGGCGCTGGTGGCGATCGGCGCCGTCGACCTCGCTACCGGCGGTGACCAGGGCGGCTCGGTGCGTATCCCGAGCTCGTTCTCCGGCACCGTCGGACACAAGCCGACGCATGGCCTGGTGCCCTACACCGGCGCGTTCCCGATCGAGCAGACCATCGACCACGTCGGCCCGATCACCCGCACCGTGGCCGACGCCGCGCTCATGCTGACCGTGATGGCCGGAGTCGACGGTCTCGATCCCCGGCAACCGGTGGCGCTGCCCGCCGTCGACTACGTCGCCGCACTCGAACCGTCCGCCGAAGGGTTGCGCGTCGGCATCCTCGGCGAGGGGTTCGCCACCCCGGTCTCCGACCCCGGCGTCGACGACGCGGTCCGTTCCGCCATCGACGTGTTGCGCGGCGCCGGGCTGACGGCCGATGAGGTGTCGATCCCGTGGCACGCCGACGCGATGCACCTGTGGAACGTGATCGCCACCGAAGGTGCCGCCTTCCAGATGCTCGACGGGAACGCCTTCGGGATGAACGCGCAGGGTCAGTACGACCCCGAGCTCATGGCCTACTACGGCCGCCAGTGGCGCGAGCGCGCCGGCGAGTTCTCCAAGACGGTGAAGCTCGTCGCGCTCGCCGGACGGCACGCCTTCGAGGTCGGGCACGGCAGCTACTACGGCATGGCACGGAACCTGGCCTTCGAGCTGCGCAAGGCCTACGACGACGCGTTGAGCGCCTATGACGTCCTGGTCCTGCCCACGCTGCCGTTCACGGCGCAGGAGATCCTCCCCCACGACGCACCGCTGGCCGACTACCTCCCGCGGGCGCTGTCGATGATCGGCAACACCGCGCCCTTCGACGTCAGCGGGCATCCGGCCATCTCGGTCCCGGCGCCGCTGGTCGACGGGCTCCCCTGCGGGATGATGATCGTCGGCCGCCACTTCGACGACGCGAACGTGCTGCGGGTGGCACACACCTACGAGCAGGCGTGCGGTGGCTTCCCGGCGCCGCCGGGCATGTGATCGGTCCGGCACCTTCCACAGCTAACGCATAGCTGAGCCGCAGTCGACACTCATGTGCGTCGTCGATAAAGGTGGAGTGAGCAACCAAATCCGCGGCTGTACGAGCGGCGAAACCCGATGACGACCGTCCTCGAGCGGCCCGTGTCGCCGGCATCCCGCGCCACGCCGCCGCCAGCACCCGCCTCGATGAACCCGAACGCCATGCTGGGTGCGATCGTCGCCGGTGCGGTCGCGACGCTCGGCCTCTGGTGGTTCGACACCCCGTCGATCTCCGGCTTCGGCGACGTCCTCACCAACGCCGGCCGCATCACGGGCCTGCTCGCCGGCTACGGCGTCGTCGTCCTCGTCGCCCTCATGGCCCGCATCCCACCGGTGGAGCGCGGACTCGGGGCCGACCGGCTGGCCAGGTGGCACTCCTTCGGCGGCCGGTACAGCGTCTCGCTGATCGTCGCCCACGCGCTGCTCATCACCTGGGGCTACGCGGTCACCGGCCACACCAACGTCGTGCACCAGACGAAGACGCTGAACCTGAGCTACCCCGACGTCCTGATGGCGACCGTCGCCGGCCTGCTGTTCGTCGGTATCGGGATCGTCTCGGCCCGCGCCGCCCGCCGCCGGATGCGGTACGAGACCTGGTACTACCTGCACTTCTACACCTACCTGGCCATCGCGCTCGCGTTCAGCCACCAGTTCTCGACCGGTGCCGACTTCATCGACAACCGCCCCGCCCGCGTCGCGTGGGCTGCGCTCTACGCCACCGTCGGCGCAGCCATCCTCTGGTACCGCTTCATCACCCCGGTTCGGCAGGCGCTGCGCCACCAACTGCGCATCGTCGCGGTGCATTCGGAGGCCCCCGGCATCGTCTCCGTGCTCGTCGGCGGACGCCACCTCGACGAGCTCCGTGCCGAGTCCGGACAGTTCTTCCGCTGGCGCTTCCTCACCCGGGAGCTGTGGTGGGCGTCGAACCCGTACTCGCTGTCCGCCCCGCCCTCGGTCCACCTGCTCCGCATCACCGTCAAGACGTTCGGCGAGCACAGCGGCGCGCTGGCCGCGCTGCAGCCGGGGACGCGGCTGGTCGCCGAGGGCCCCTACGGCGCGATGGTCGCCGCCAAGCGGACGCAGCGGAAGGTCCTGCTCGTCGCCGGCGGAGTCGGCGTGACGCCGCTGCGAGCGCTGTTCCAGACGCTGCCCGCCGCGCCCGGCGACCTGACGCTGCTCTACCGGGCGAGTCGGGAGGCCGACGTCGTTTTCCGCCACGAGCTGGAGTCCCTCGCCGCCTCCCGCGGCGCCCGGCTGCACATCGTCGTCGGCCGTCGGACGGAGTTCGGCGTCGACCCGCTCGACGCCCGGACGCTGCAGGCCAACATCCCCGACCTCGCCGCCCACGACGTCTTCGTCTGCGGGCCCGCCGGGCTCACCGACACGACGGTCCGGGCGCTCCGGACGGCTCGCGTCCCCCGTCGGCAGATCCACGTCGAGTCCTTCGAGTTCTGATGCGACCCGACCGACCGCTCACGCTCTCATCCGCTTCTCCAGAAGGCAGCCACCCCTGATGCGTCGCGCCATCCTCACCCTGCTCAGTACGGTCGCGGGCCTCGTCCTGCTGCTGAACTTCAAAACCAGCGCAACCACCGCCGTCGCCCCCGCGGTTGGCGCCTCCGGCACCTCCTCGGCCTCGGCCGCACCCTCGTCCAGCTCGTCCACCAGCTCGTCCGGCTCCAGCTCGTCCACCTCGGGCTCGTCCGGCTCCGGCTCGGGCACCAAGACGCTCACCGGCAGTTCGGTCGACACCCGCTGGGGCCCGGTCCAGGTTCGGATCACCGTCACCAACGGCAAGATCACCGCCGCGAACGCGATCGACTATCCCAACAGCAACGGCCATGACCAGGAGATCAACTCCACCGCGATCCCGACCCTCAACTCCGAGGCGGTCTCCGCCGGGAACGCCCAGATCGACCAGGTCTCCGGGGCGACCTACACCAGCGAGGGCTACATCGCGTCGCTGCAGAGCGCCCTCGACCAGGCCTCCTGATGGCCGCGACCACGGCAGACCCCCGCACGGTGCACGTCGAGCACTGCATGGGCACGGTCTTCAGCATCGACATCCGGGACGCGGGCAACTGGTCGGATGCCGTCGCCGACGTGGTCGGATGGCTGCACCACGTCGACGCCGTCTTCAGCACCTACCGCCCCGACAGCCTTATCAGCCGGCTAGGCCGCGAGGAGTTGCCGCTGGCCGACGTCGGCTCCGAGGTCCGCGAGGTCCTCGACGCCTGTGAGCAACTTGCCCTCGCCACCGGCGGCACCTTCACCGCGACGCCGAACGGCCAGCTCGACCCCAGCGGCTATGTGAAGGGCTGGGCGATCGACCGGGCGGCGCGCCTGCTGGTCGACGCCGGAGTCCAGAACGGCGCCATCAACGGCGGCGGGGACATGCAGCTGCTCGGAGGTGCCGCACCCGACCGGCCGTGGCGGGTCGGCATCGCCGACCCGTCGGACCCGCAGCAGGTGCTGGTGGTGGTCGAAGGGCGTGACCTCGCCGTCGCGACGTCTGGCACCGCCGAGCGGGGCGGGCACATCACCGACCCGTCCACCGGCGGGGCGGCGTCCGCGCTGCGCTCGGCGACCGTCACCGGCCCGCGGCTCGCGGAGGTCGACGCCTACGCCACCGCCGCGTTCGTGCTGGGTGACCGCGCTCTGGATTGGATCGGAACGCTCGACGGCTACGAGGCGATGACGGTGGCCGCGGACGGCACCATCGCGCGGACCACCGGCTTCCCGACGGCAGCACCGCCGCCGCCGGTGCGGCGCAGCATCCGCATCACCCCGGGCCGCACCTGACGGTCAGCTCGGGTCCGGCTCCAGCACGGCCAGGCACTCGACGTGGGCCGTCATCGGGAACAGGTCGAAGGCCCGCAGGCTGCGCAGCCGGTAACCGTGCTCGCGTGCCGTGCGCAGGTCGCGGGCGAGGGTCGCGGGGTCGCAGCTGACGTAGGCGATGACCCGCGGCGAACCGGAGAGCAGTCCCGCGATCGTCTCCGCCCCCGCCCCGGTGCGAGGTGGGTCGAGGACGACGACGTCCGCCGACGCAGCGAGGGTCCCCACCTGTTCGGCGACGTCCCCGGCCACCACCGTCACCGGCAGGTCGGCGAGGTTGTGGCGCGCGTCCTCGGCCGCGACGACGAACGACTCGACCGCCGTCACCGTGCAGCCGGCCTGGGCCAGTGCCGCCGAGAAGAGACCGACCCCGGCGTAGAGGTCGAGCGCCTGCTCCCCCGGCTGCGCCGCGACGGCCTCGAGCACGGCCGCGGACAGCACCTCGGCCGCCGCCGGATGCACCTGCCAGAAGCCGCCGCCCGAGACGCGGAACTGGCGGCCGAGCGCGGTGTGGACGAGCTCGCGATCACCGTCGACGGCCACGCCCGGCCGGCCGGGCACCGCGGCGAACTCCACGCGCTGCCGGCCGGGACGAGGCGTGCGGAAAGCACCGGCCGCCTCGATCTCCGGAATCGTGATCGGGCAATTGTCGACCGGCTCGACGGCGTGCGAGCGGTACCGGTGCAGCCCGGTCCGGCCGTCGGGACGCACCGCGACCTGCACCCGCGTCCGCCAGTGCAGGCCCTGGGCCAGATTCTCGTCATGCTGGCCGTCCACGACCGCGGGCAGCTCCTCGACCTCGAGGTCGGCCAGGACGGCCGGGTCGACGCCGCCGAGCCGGACGAGCTGGTCACGGGTCGCCTCGGCCTTCATCCGACGCTGCGCGGGGAGCGCTACGTGCTGGAAGTCGCATCCGCCGCACCGCCCCGGCTTGGCGTACCGGCAGGGGGCGACGACGCGGTCGGGCGAGGCCTCGAGCACCTCGACGGCGTCCGCGCGCAGGAAGCGCTTGGTGGTCTCGGTGACCTTGGCGCGGACACGCTCACCCGGGAGCGTGTGCCGCACGAACACGACGCGGCCGTCCGGGGCCGTCGCGATGCAGGCGCCGCCGGTGGCGACGCGCTCGATGTGCAGCTCCAGGAAACGGGCGGGCGCCGTTCGCCGGGAACGAGTCGGCCCAGTTCGTAGGTCGCTGGGGGCCGACGCCGACTTCGGGCCAGGAGCCGGGCGGCGGCTCACGCCCCCCGCCGGACGTCGCCGGGGCGATTGTCGACGCGGTCGTCGTCCATCCGCGCCTGCGACGACTCCAGCTGCCAGGGCACGCTGGTCACCATCACGCCCGGTTCGAACAGCAGTCGGCCCTTCAGCCGCAGGGCGCTCTGGTTGTGCAGGATGTTCTCCCACCAGTGGCCCACCACGTACTCCGGCACGTAGACGCAGACCACGTCGCGCGGGCTCGTGCGCCGGATGCCCCGCACGTAGTCCAGCACCGGCCGGGAGATCTCCCGGTAGGGCGAACCGACGGTGACGAGGTCGATCGAGATCCCGCGTCGCTGCCATTCCTCCTGCAGCGCCTTGGTGTCCTTCTCGTCGATGTTGACCGTGATCGCCTTCAGCGTGTGCGGATGGGTGGCCTTGGCGTAGGCCAGTGCCCGCAGCGTCGGCATGTGGATCTTGCTGACGAGCACGATCGCGTTCACGCGTGTCGGCAGGGTCGGTGGACCGGGCTCCGGCTCCAGCTCGCGGGACACCCTGTCGTAGTGCTTCCGGATCCCCTGCATCAGCAGGAAGATCAGCGGCATCGCGACGCAGACGATCCAGGCGCCGCGGGTGAACTTGGTGACCAGGACCAGGACGAGCACGAAGCCGGTCATCCCGGCGCCGATGGTGTTGATGGTCTGGCTGCGCCGCATCTGGCGCCGGTTGTTCGGGTCGGTCTCCGTGCGCAACAGGCGCTGCCAGTGTCGGACCATCCCCGTCTGGCTGCAGACGAACGAGACGAACACGCCGATGATGTAGAGCTGGATCAGCTTCGTCACCTCGGCCTGGAACGCGACGATGAGCAGCAGCGCGAAGCCGGCGAGCACCAGGATGCCGTTGGAGTAGGCCAGCCGGTCGCCGCGGGTGTGCAGCTGGCGCGGCAGGTAGCGGTCCTGGGCAAGGATCGAGCCCAGCACCGGGAACCCGTTGTAGGCGGTGTTCGCGGCCAGGAACAGGATCAGGGTCGTGGTCGCCGCGACGGCCAGGAAGCCGAGCGAGTGGGTGCTGCCGAACACCGCGGCCGCGACCTGGGTGATGGCGGTGCGCTCCTGGTAGCCCGGCGGGGTCCCGACCAGCTGCTCAGGTGCCGCCATGTGGACCTTCGCGATCAACGCGAGCGCGGTGACGCCGACGAACATCGTCAGTGCCAGCACGCCGAGCAGCAGCAGCGTCGTCGCTGCGTTCTTGCTCTTCGGCTTCTGGAAGGCCGGGACACCGTTGCTGATCGCCTCGACGCCGGTCAGCGCGGTGCAGCCGGAGGAGAAGGCGCGCAGCGCGAGGAAGACAGTGGCCAGACCGGTGTAGGCCTGGTCGGGCGCGACGCTGAAGCCGGCGCTCTCGGCCCGCAGCTCGCCGCCGGTGAGCATCTTGATGAACCCGAGGGCGATCATCAGCAGGATCGTGAACAGGAACGCATAGGTCGGGATGGCGAAGGCGGTGCCCGACTCCCGGACGCCCCGCAGGTTCAGCAACGTGATGATCAGGACGACCACGGCGGCGATCGACACCCGGTGGTGGGCGAGCGACGGCACAGCGGAGATGAAGTTCGCCACCCCGGCCGAGACCGAGACCGCCACCGTCAGCACGTAGTCAACCAGCAGGGCGCTGGCCACGGTCACGCCGAACTTCGGGCCGAGGTTGACCGTGGCCACCTCGTAGTCGCCGCCTCCGCTCGGGTAGGCGTGCACGTTCTGCCGGTAGCTCGCCACCACCGTCACCATCAGGACGACGACGCCCAGTGCGATCCACGGCGTGAAATGGATGAAGGCGAGGCCACCGAGGGTCAGGACGAGCAGGATCTCCTCGGTCGCGTAGGAGACCGACGACATCGCGTCGCTGGCGAAGACCGGGAGTGCGATCTTCTTCGGGAGCAGCGTGCCTTCGATCTGGTCGCTGCTCACCGGGCGGCCGACGAAGCCACGCTTGAGCACGCTGGTCATGACGCCCACGGTGCGGATGCTACGGAGGTCGACCGGGAAGGTGTGCCACGATCACTCTCGTGGCGCGGTCGCCGTGACCACAGCGACAGACCGGCACCACCAGAGACGCCACCAGAGCCACCACCAGAGACACACTGCGATCACACACACCGCCCCCGGGAGCACCGTGCACGTCGTCATCCTCGGCTGCGGCCGGGTCGGTTCGACCCTGGCCCGCAGTCTCGTACGGCGCGACCACACCGTCGCGGTCATCGACCAGGACGCGACCGCCTTCGCGCGGCTCGGTGAGGACTTCCCCGGCCAGATCGTCAACGGCATCGGGTTCGACCGCGACACCCTCACCGAGG
>JAVEDQ010000048.1 GCA_030840885.1 Frankiaceae bacterium | reverse complement strand
CGGGCCGAGCGATGACTTCGGCCGCCCGCCTCCGTCTGTCTTAGTGATCAATACGAAGTCGGTCGCGTAGGGAGACAGGATCATGGCGAGGCAGCAGGCCGCATCGGGCGCGACGACAACCGGGCCTGAGCCGGCGTCGGGGCAGCGGGACGGACGCTGGGTGGCGCTCTACGTGCTCTGCGCCGGGATGTTGATGATCGTTCTGGACGTGACGATCGTGAACGTCGCGTTGCCGTCGATCCAGGACGACCTCGGGTTCTCCTCGTCCAGCCTCGCCGGGGTGGTGAACGCCTACCTGCTCACCTTCGGCGGCTTGTTGCTCCTCGCCGGCCGCCTCGGTGACCTGCTGGGCCGGCGGAACGTTTTCCTCAGCGGTCTGGCCGTCTTCAGCGCCGCGTCGCTGCTCTGCGGCCTGGCCCAGAGCCAGCAGATGCTCGTCGGTGCGCGCTTCCTGCAGGGGATCGGCGGCGCCATGACGTCGGCCGTCGTCCTCGGGATGATCGTCACGATGTTCCCGGAGCCGCGCGAGCAGGCCAAGGCGATCGGCGCCTTCGCCTTCGTCGCCTCGGCCGGTGGATCGGTCGGACTGTTGCTCGGTGGCGTCCTCACCGAGTCGATCAACTGGCACTGGATCTTCTTCGTGAACCTCCCGATCGCCCTTGTGACCGCCGTGCTGGCCGTTCGGCTGCTCGACCGGGACGGCGGCATCGGCTGGAGCCGCGGCGCGGACGCGCCGGGAGCGGTGCTGATCACCTCGGCCCTGATGCTCGGCGTCTACACGATCGTGAAGCCCGCAGCGGAGCACGGCTGGACCGCCCGCGACACCCTGGCCCTCGGCGCCGTGTCGCTGGTGCTGCTCGTCGGCTTCGTGCTGCGGGAGTCGTCGACCCCTCATCCGTTGATGCCGTTGCGCATCTTCCGGTCCCGCAACGTCAGCGGAGCCAACGTGATCCAGGTGTTCGGTGTCGTCGGGATGTTCGGCATGTTCTTCCTGGGGGCGCTCTACCTCCAGCGGGTGCTCGGCTACGACGCCCTCGAGATCGGCCTGGCGTTCCTGCCGGTGACGGTCGTCATGGGGACGTTGTCCGTCCGCTACACCGAGCCGCTGGTGACGCGCTTCGGCGCACGCCAGACGCTCATCCCCGGCCTCGTGCTGATCGTGATCGGCCTGGCCCTGTTCTCGCTCGCACCGGTCGACGGCGGCTACCTGGTGCACGTCTTCCCGTCCATGCTCCTGTTCGGGACCGGCGCCGGGCTGTGCTTCCCCGCCCTGATGACGCTCGCGATGTCGGGTGCGACGCCGGAGGACGCCGGGCTCGCCTCCGGTCTGATCAACACCTCGGCCCAGATCGGCGGCGCGCTCGGGCTGGCGGTGCTGGCGACCCTGTCCACCGGACGCAGCGAGGACCAGCTGGCGCACGGTTCGCCCGTGGCGTCCGCGCTGGTCAGCGGCTACCACCTGGCGTTCTGGATCGCGGCGGCCCTGGTCTCCCTGGCGATCGTCGTCGCACTGACGGTTCTGCGTCCCGAAAGGACCGAATCGCAGGTCGGTGTGGGCGTCGCGGAGTCGGCTCTGGAGCCGGCTTCCTGCTGAGCGCCGACGCGGGTGCGGTCGGCTCCGCTGAAACTAGATCCGCCGGAACTAGATCCGCCGGAAGACGAGCGCCCGCTTCACTTCCTGGATCGCCTTCGTGATCTGGATGCCGCGCGGGCACGCGTCGGTGCAGTTGAAGGTGGTGCGGCAGCGCCACACGCCTTCGCGGTCGTTGAGGATCTCCAGCCGTTCCTCGGCGCCGGCGTCGCGGCTGTCGAAGATGAAGCGGTGCGCCGCGACGATTGCCGCAGGGCCGAAGTAGGACCCGTCGTTCCAGAACACCGGGCACGACGTGGTGCACGCCGCGCACATGATGCATTTCGTGGTGTCGTCGAAGCGGGCCCGGTCCTCGGCCGACTGCAGCCGCTCGCGGGT
This sequence comes from Frankiaceae bacterium, assembly GCA_030840885.1. Classification (GTDB taxonomy): domain Bacteria; phylum Actinomycetota; class Actinomycetes; order Frankiales; family Frankiaceae; genus JAVEDQ01. The sequence goes on along the minus strand of JAVEDQ010000048.1, from coordinate 1,425 downwards.
CGGCTCGTTGCCCTCGGTGATCAGCCACGGCTGCACGGCGCGGAACGCCTCGAAGAAGGGCTCCATGTCGACGAGCAGGTCCTTCTCGACCGGCAGACCCTTGATCGGCTCGATCATGACCTCGTCGCCGAGGTCCTTGATGAGGATCTTGCAGGCGAGCCGGTTGACGCCGTTGACGCGCATCGCGTCGGAGCCACAGACCCCGTGCGCGCACGAGCGCCGGAAGGTCAGCGACCCGTCCATCTGCCACTTGATGTGGTGCAGGCTGTCGAGCAGCCGGTCACCCGGCTCGGTCGGGACCTCGTAGCGCTCCCAGTGCGGCTCGTCGTCGACCTCGGGGTTGTAGCGCCGGATCTTGAGGATGACGGTGCCGCTCTCGGCCGCGGCGGCGGTGGCCGCGGCCGACTTCTGCGCGTTCAGCCGGGCCGCTTGCTCCTGCTGGACGTCGGGTTCGAACGGTGCGTCGACAGCCATCAGGCTCTGACTCCGGAACTGATCGCAGGCATCTCAGTACTTCCGTTCCATGGGCTGGTAGCGCGTCGTCACGACCGGCTTGTAGTCCAGCCGGATCTCGGCCTCGGGCAGCGCCGCGCCGAGCGGCCCCGTCCGGTAGGCCATCGTGTGGCGCATGAAGTTGACGTCGTCGCGGGTCGGGTAGTCCTCGCGGAAGTGCCCGCCGCGTGACTCGTTGCGTGCCTTGGCGCTGACCACCATGACCTCGGCGAGGTCGAGGAGGAACCCGAGTTCGACGGCTTCGAGCAGGTCGGTGTTGTAGCGCTTGCCGCGGTCGGTGATCGACACGTTCTGGTAGCGCTGCTTGAGCAGGGCGATGTCGACCTCGGCCTGCTTCAGCGTCGCCTCGGTGCGGTAGACGGTGGCGTTGACGTCCATCGTCTCCTGCAGGTCGCGGCGGATGTCGGCGACGCGTTCCCCGCCCTGCCCGTCGCGGAGCTGCTGCAGCATCGCCTCGACGAACACCGCGGGCTCGGCAGGGAGCTCAGGATGTGGTGCGGCGGCACCGGTGGCGTAGTCCGCCGCCGCGATGCCGGCCCGGCGGCCGAAGACGTTGATGTCGAGCAGCGAGTTGGTCCCGAGGCGGTTGGCGCCGTGCACCGAGACGCAGGCGACCTCGCCGGCGGCGTAGAGCCCCGGCACTGCCGTCTCGTTGTCGCGCAGCACCTGCCCGGTGATGTTCGTCGGGATCCCGCCCATCGCGTAGTGCGCGGTCGGCTGGATCGGGATCGGGTCGTCGTAGGGCTCGATCCCGAGGTAGGTGCGGGCGAACTCGGTGATGTCGGGCAGCTTGGCGTCGAGTTGCTCGTTGGGCAGGTGGGTCAGGTCGAGGTAGACGTGGTCGCCGTTCGGCCCGCAGCCGCGGCCCTGCCGGATCTCGGTGTAGATGGCGCGCGCGACCATGTCCCGCGG
>JAVEDQ010000047.1 GCA_030840885.1 Frankiaceae bacterium | reverse complement strand
TCGAAGTGCTGGCCCGACTCGGTCAGCACCGGCGTCCCGACAGGGACGAACGTCGACGCGAGGGCAACCGCCTCCCGGACGAGCCCGCCGCCGTTCTGCCGTAGGTCCAGGACCACCTCGCGGACCCCTCGGGCGTCGAAGTCCCGCACGGCCTGACGCACCTGCTCGCCGACGCCGGCACCGAAATCCAGGACCTGGACGTAGCCGATCGGAGTGCCTCGGACGACCCGGAGATCGTGCTGCACGAGTTGGGCTGCGACCTCGGCCCGACGGATAGCTGCCGAGAAGTGTGTGGTCCCGCGCTGGAGGGTGAGGTGAGCAACGGTGTCGATCGGTCCGCGGACCGGGGTCAGCGCGACTTCGAGATCGGAACCACCTACGGGTGTCCCGTCTGCAAAGAGCACACGGTCATCCGGACGCAGACCTGCCACATCAGCGGGGCTTCCAGGGCTCACGCGGTCGACGACGACCGCGCCGTCGAGGAGGCGGGCGTGGATCCCGATCCCGGCGTAGCGACTGTCGTCCGCCTGCTGGATGCGCGCCAGACCTGCCGGGTCGAGGTACCGCGGCATTGTTGCTCGCCGCGGCGGCCTGGACGGGATCGGCCTGTGGGCCGACGAGCACCCAGGTGCCGCCGGCACCCAGAACCACCGAGATGCCGAGGGCGACCAGGCTCAGCTGGTGCCTCCTTCTGTCCCTGGGCTGAGGGGGATCCCCGATGGCCCAGGCGAAGTCCGGAAGTACGGTCAGGCGTGACCGGCCGGGTCGTCGCTGCCACGACCGTGACGAACGTTGCCGAGCTGGGTGTCGTCGGCACCGTGCCGCGCGTGACCGGCCGGGTCGTCGCTGCCACGACTGTGACGGACGTTGCCGGGCCGGCTGTCGTCGGAACCGATCCGCGCGTGACCGATCGCGTCATCCGCGGTCTTGGCATGACGGGGAGCGCCGACCTTGTCGTCCAGACCGTGACTGGCGACGAGACCGATGTCGGTTCCGCGGTCGTCCCCGACCCGGTCGTTGACGCCGTGCTTGGCGACGGTCGCACCGGCCACGCTCGGCACCAGCACTGCGCTGGCTCCGCCGGCGAGCACGACGGTGGTGATGGCACCCATGGCGAGGGCCTTGAGGCGGGTTGCGTTGTTCATGGTCATGGTGTTCCTCCTTGAAAGCCGTCCGCGTTTTGCGGCTGCCATCAAGGTGGCGGAGCGGGCACCTCTCCGTCGATCGGACGATGGTGCGCGACCCTCAGCCGAACAGGTGCTAGCACGAAGGCGTTGCGTGCAGGGCCGCAGTGGCTCGTCCCGGAAGCCCGCGAGCAGGATTTCTGAGCTGTCGTCGGACACTGCTGTACTACGGCGGGCCACAGGTCGCGGTGAGTACCAGTCCGTCGCGGACCCGTCTGGCGGCCCCACTGCCAGCGCTCGATCTGTCCACAAGCTTTTCAGAAGGTGCCCGCCGCAGAGTTGCCCGCGTACCCGAGGTGGCCTCGCCACCACCAACCTGTGGAGGTCCCAATGTTCCGTGATATCAGTCCCACGCACATCGCACTCATCCTGGGCGCATTCATCGTGCTCTTCGGTTACAAGAAGCTCCCGGACGCGACGCGCTCCATCGGCCGTTCGATGCGCATCTTCAAGAGTGAGGTGAAGGGCCTGCACGAGGAGCGGACCGAGGTCTCCGCCCCTGTCGAGCAGGTCGACACCCCTGCGGTGGGCGTTAGCACCCCTGCAGTGGGCGTCAGCAACCTCTGAGCGTGTCGGAGCCGGCGGAGCGGAACCCCAATCTGGGGTTCCGCCGCCTGCACCGGCGGCTTCTTGCCTGAGAGCGGAGATCGGCGCACCGCGGCCGAAGTCCATCCTCTGATGCTGCTGATCTGCACGTGACCAGCCCTCGAGAGCCGTCGATCCTTCCGTGACCTGGCGGCTGCCTCGCGTGCTGGTGAGTCAGCGTAGAGGCGATCGTTGTCGACGGTCGGCTATTCGGTGCTGCCGTGCTCGGGCTGCTCGCGGTAGTGGCGGTTCGACTCCATGCGCAGGGTTCCGACTCCAGGTTTGCAGAGCCGGACCAGCTCAACGCCGAGTTTTCGCATCTGCTCGTGCTCGCGCTCCGGACCATCGTCATCGGAGCGTTGACTTGTCTTTACCGGGCCTGCCCCCGAGTCATCGCGACCCGTGCGGACACGGCTGCGACCGCTTCGTCCATCGGAGCGGTCGCTGCCGCCGTTGCGGAGAGGCTTTCGTCACCCGCGTCCCCGCGAAGGACATCGTTTCCGCTGCCGCCGGACTCCACGTCGTGACCGTCAACGGTGTCGATCGTGTTGGCACCGGTCGAGCCGCAGACCAGGTCGTCACCACGACCGGTGACCACACGCCCAGGCGCCTCCGGCGAGTGGTTCTCGGTTTCGATGCCCCTGTGGCTGGCGGATCATCGTCGAGGCCGAAGGGTCCGCACGTGACATCCCCCGTGATGGTCGGTTAGATCGCCGGCCTTCCGGCATCTCCTCTGTGCCTTGTGGCTTTCCAGGGTGCTAGCACCTATGTCCGATGGCGCCGAGCGCCCCCCGCGCGGACCATTCGGGGCAGTAGCCGATTGATGAGCGGGGGGGTTTGGACATGCGCCGATTCGTCGCGTTGCTTTTCTGCGCCGCTCTGGCCGTGGTGCCGGCTTTCGTCGGCCTGATGGGCAACCAGTCGTTCAGCCACGCGGTCGAGGTCCGCGTGCCCCCACACGTCGCGGCCGGCGGGCGGGCACGAGTGGAAGCGGTGGTCCAGGCAGCACCTGCTCCGAGTCGACCCGTGCCCGCGCATGCCGGGACCGACGCCGCGTCGAAGTCGACTGAGTCGGCGCAGCGGGCGCAGGGCAAGGCCGGCACGAGGTCTCGCTCGGGGTCGAGCAACGCGGCCGGGGAAGACCGCCGGTCATCGTCCGACAGCCGTACTCATCACCTCGAGGTCGCGTCAGGCCGTGACCGAAGCGGCACGACGGGACGGGCTGATGACCGCGGTGCCGGCCTGCAGCCGCGCGACGACCGGGGCGTCCGGCCCCAGCCGCGCGACGACTCGGGTGGATCGCGTTCCGGTTCCGGTTCCTCCGCCGGGTCGGGTCGGCACGGCTCGGGATCCACGGACGACGCGGTGAAGCCTTGAGCAGCGCGGAGCTCGTCGTCCGGGATCACGAAGCCGACCTGCTCGATCGACTGCTTCCTGCCCC
>JAVEDQ010000018.1 GCA_030840885.1 Frankiaceae bacterium | reverse complement strand
GACACTTCTGAGGTGACGGACAAGAAGGCTCCGGTCGAGCAGCTCAACGAGGTCCTCGTCGCCCTGCTACGGCGACCGGACGCGCTCATCTTCACCACGGGCGGGGACGGGTTCCGAGTGCCGGTGCCGGAGTCCCTCGTGCTTCCTGACCATCGCACGACGCCGTTGCCGACAGACCGGGCCACCACACTGGATCTGCTGGTGCCCCAGGACTGCATCCCTGTCGTAGCGGCGTGGGAGAGCGCGCAGCTCAAGGGGCTTGCCTACACCTCCGCCCGGCTTCGCACCGATCCGGAGCGTTCGCTGACGGTGACCATCGTCGACGCCACGCACAGCCACGGCGTCTGGATCACCAGCTTCAGCGATCCGGCCGCCGACGAGGTGCAGCCCGCGTCCAGCGCCGTGACGGGCGCACTTTCCGTGCCGCTGCGCCCCAGGACCGCCACCATCTACAAGAGCGCCTTCGCCGTGGTCACCGGTATCAATGACCGCGCGACCCGGATGTTCGGCTGGACCGAAGAGCAGATGGCCGGGAGCCGCTCCTCCGACTTCGTGCACCCCGACGATCAGGAGCGCGCCGTCGCCAACTGGTTGGAGATGCTCTCCAAAAAGGAGAACGTGCGGATCCGGTTGCGGCACCGCTGCGCCGATGGCTCGTGGCTGTGGGTGGAGATCGAGAACATCTACCAACCGGCCGAGGAGATGTCCGACGTCGCGGTGGTCGCTCAGGTCAGCGACATCTCCGACGAGATGGCCGTGCACGAGGCGCTCGACCGCCGGGAGCGGCTGCTCCACCGACTCGCCGAATCGCTCCCGACCGGCATCGTGCAGGTGACCGCGGACCGCGAGCTCGTCTACGCCAACAGCCGGATGTCCACGCTGCTGCAGGTCCCGGCGACCGCGGATCTCGAGTCGCTGCTGCGTCAGGTGGGCGACGACGACCTGCCGGCTCTCCACGCGGCACTCGCGCAGGCACTCGACCACGACGTCGACTCCGAACTCGAGGTGCGCATCGACTCGACGTCGGGCGGCGAACGACGGGTCTGCGCGGCGAGCGTGATCTCCCTCAGTGACCGGGAGGGCGCTCCTGGCGCCATCCTCACCCTGACCGACGTCACGGACAACGTCCGGATGCGCGAGGAGCTCAAGGCCAAGGCGACCTACGACGTCCTGACCGGATGCCACAACCGGGCCTCGATCATGAGCCAGCTCGACGACGCTCTCCGCACCAACCCGTCGACGACCGTCGTGCTGTTCATCGACCTGAACAAGTTCAAGCCGGTGAACGACACCTACGGGCACGCCGCCGGTGACGAGATCCTGCTCGAGGCAGCCCGGCGGCTGTTGGGCGTGCTCCGCCACGACGACGCCGTCGGACGGGTCGGTGGCGACGAGTTCCTGCTGATCGCGCGGGGCCTGGACTCGACCGAGCAGGCGCTGACGCTGGCCGGCCGCGTCCGGGATGCACTGTTCGGCCCGGTCACGCTCCCCGAGGGCACCGTCGACCTGGCTGCCAGCATCGGCGTCGCCTGCTCGGAGCCGGGCCTCAGCAGCACCGTCCTGACCCGGCGCGCCGACGTCGCCATGTACCGCTCGAAGCAGCAGGGCGGCGGCACCCCGGTGCTCTACTGCTCATCCATGGAGCCGGAGCCGCTCGCCTAGTCCCTCGACGCTCCGGCGCCTGGTCCGTGCAGTGGTCTCCCACGTCGGGTGTTCACAACTGGTCCTCGTGGATGCGGCCCTTGTCCTCCTGGACGATCCCGATGACCACCACGACCAGCACGAGCAGGGCGAGGATGCCGACCACGGCCAACGCCGACAACGAGACAACTGCGTCCACTGCCGCGAGGAGCGCGGCCGCCGCCGGCCACAGCCACCCGCTCGCCCAGCGGCCGGTCAGCGCGTTGTTGGTGAGGCTCACCGAAGCCAGGAACACGGCGACGCCGACGCAGAGCACGAAGCGGGTCGACTGCGCGGGCTCGTTCTTCGCACTCTCGAGAATCACGTGCTCGATGCCGACACCGACGGCGGCCAGGCCGAGGGTGATGGGCAGGTGGCCGTAGAAGAAGATGTCTTCGGCGATCCGACGCCCGTTGTCCGACGCCTCGAGAAGTAGCTGCTTCGCCGTCCCGCCTCCCAGGTCGAAGGCGACCCACCAGAGGCCGGCAGCGAGGACGAAGGAAACCGCTCCCACCGCGACCGCCTGCCCGGTCCACTGCACGTCGTGCACGCCGTGGGCGATTGCTGCCACGGATTCGCCGAGAACGAGGATGACGAACAGTCCCAGCCGCTCCGGAAGGTGCTCCAGATGCAACGGCACCCACCCGCGGGCGAAGGTCGTGGTGATGGGCACCAGCACGTCGACGGCCAGGCCGGCCGCCCACAGCAGGTATCGCCACGGGGCGGGGACAGCGAGGGAGACGGCCCACAGCGCCGCCGCTGTTCCCGAGCCGGCCAGATAGAGCCGGACCTTCGGACGCGCATCGGGCACCGACCGCCACGCTCTCGCGTACTGCGCGAACAACAACAACCGCAGGAGGACGAAGCAGAGGGTGAACTCCACCACCCGCTTGCCGGTGGCATCCGAGACCGACCCAGCCAGCCCGATGACCGCGAGCATGCTGACCAGCTTCGTCACCCGGAAGACCACGTCGTCGGTGTCGAAGCGGTTCGCATAGAGCGTCGGGGACGCCCACGACCACCAGACCACCAGGTAGAGGCCGATGAAGACTGCCACCCCGTGACCTGTCAGGTCCTTGCTGAGCACGTCGGCGAGATCGGCGACGACCAGGACGAAGGCCAGGTCGAAGAAGAGCTCGAGCTTCGAGGCCGAGCGCTCGACGTCGGTTTGCAGCCCGGGCGGGCTGCTGAGTTTCACCATGAGAACCACATCAAAGGAGGAAG
>JAVEDQ010000013.1 GCA_030840885.1 Frankiaceae bacterium | reverse complement strand
TCGGACTTCACGCGTTGGAGTTCACTCGTCGGACGCGAGCAGCGGCCGCAGCACCAGATCGGGGTGCGAGCGTTGGATGCTCGCGAGGCGCCACTTGTCGGTGAACAGCGCCAGGTGCTCGCCGTCGGTGCGCACCAGCACCTCGACGCGCGACTCCCCGACCAGCTGCGGGACGTCGACGGGATCGATCGCGCGCGCCAGCTGGTAGTCCAGCCGCTCCATGCGCACCGGAGCCGAGAACTCGCTGCCCATCCGGTGCTCGGCGACCTCGAACTGCATCGGGCCGACGACGGCGAGCACCGGAGCCTGCTCCCCGCGCAGGTCGGAGCGCAGCACCTGCACCACGCCCTCCTGCTCGAGCTGTTCGATGCCGCGGCGGAACTGCTTGTAGCGGCCGGCGTCGGCGCTGCGGACGACGGCGAAGTGCTCCGGGGCGAACGACGGGATCGCGGGGTACTCGACCGGCTCGTCGGCGTAGAGCGTGTCCCCGACGCGGAGCGAGGAGGCGTTGACTAGACCGACGACGTCGCCGGGGAAGGCGCGGTCGATCGTCGAGCGGTCGCGGCCGAACACGGCCTGGGCGTACTTCGTCGCGAACGGGCGGCCGGTGCTGGCGTGGGTGACGACCATGCCGCGCTCGAAGACACCGCTGCACACCCGGAGGAAGGCCAGCCGGTCGCGGTGCGCGGTGTCCATCCCGGCCTGGACCTTGAAGACGAAGCCGGAGAACGGGGAGTCGAGCGGACGGGGCTCGCCCTTGACGTCCGGCCGACTGGTCGGCGGCGGAGCGAGCTCGAGCAGCAGGTCGAGCAGCTGCTTCACGCCGAAGTTCAGCACCGCCGAGCCGAACAGCACGGGGGTGGCCTTGCCGGCGAGGAACGCCTCGTTGTCGTAGTCGTGACCGGCGGCGGAGAGCAGCTCGCTCTCCTCCACCGTGGTCGTCCAGGTCTCGCCCTTCTCGGCGAAGGCGGCGTCGGCATCGAGGTGCTCCTCGGCCGCGGCCGTCGCGCCACCCGCGGTCCGGGTGTAGCGGATGTAGTCGCCGCTACGGCGGTCGAGGACGCCGGCGAACTCCCCTGCGATGCCGACCGGCCAGGTCAGCGGCATCGGGTGCAGGCCGAGCCGGTCGGCGAGCTCGTCGGTGAGCTCGAGGGCTTCGCGGCCCGGGCGGTCCCACTTGTTGACGAACGTGATGATCGGGATCTGGCGGTAGCGGCAGACCTCGAACAGCTTCAGCGTCTGCGGCTCGAGCCCCTTGGCGGCGTCGAGCAGCATGACCGCGGCGTCGACGGCGGCGAGCACCCGGTAGGTGTCCTCGGAGAAGTCGGCGTGGCCGGGGGTGTCGAGCAGGTTGACGACCGTGTCCTGGTAGGTGAACTGCAGCGCCGCGGAGGTGATGGAGATGCCGCGGGCCTTCTCCATGTCCATCCAGTCGGAGACGACGCCGCGGCGGCCGGCCTTGCCGTGGACGGCTCCGGCCTCGGTGATGACCCGGGCATGCAGTGCGAGCGCCTCGGTCATCGTCGACTTACCGGCGTCGGGGTGGCTGATCACCGCGAAGGTGCGGCGGCGTCCCGCTTCACGGGACGCCTCCGTCGTGCGAGTTCCCGGGTGCGCGTCGGCGCCGACCGTCATGGTTGCCACTCCTCGTCCCTGCTCTCGGGCTGCGGACGCTCGTTCCCGTTGCGATGAATGCGCGCCCCGCCCTGCGTCAATGGTGCAGGAGCGCGGCGACATCCGCCGCCGAAGGACGAGAGGCGCATCGTGACCAGCCCCCAGAGCAGGACCAGCCCGACCGAGACCGGCTATGCGGACGTCAACGGTCTGCACCTCTACTACGAGGTGTACGGCGGACCGGTGTCGCCAGACGGTCCCCGCCCGCTCGTCCTGTTGCACGGCGGCATGCTCACCATCGACCTGAACTGGGCGGACCTCATCCCCACGCTCGCCGCGGACCGGCCGGTCGTCGGCGTAGAGATGCAGGGCCACGGCCGCACCGCCGACATCGAGCGCGAAATCACGCCGGCGGTTCTGGCGTCCGACGTGGTGGCCCTGCTCGACCATCTCGGCGTCGCGCGGGCCGACGTCATGGGCCACAGCCTCGGCGCCGCCGTGACGCTCGAGCTCGCCGTCCACCACGGTGACCGCGTCGGGTCCGTCGTCCCGATCTCCGGCAGCGTGCGGCCCGAGGGCATGCACCCCGACATGTCCGACCCGAGCACGTACGCGACCTCGACGAGGATGCCGACCGCGGACGACTTCGCCGCCTTCGGCGAGGCGTACGCGCGGCTGTCGCCGCACCCGGAGAAGTTCCAGGACTTCCTGACCAAGCTCTCGGCGTCCTCGAGTGATCTGCAGGGATGGTCGGACGAGGAACTGGCCGGGATCACCGCACGGGTCCTGATCGTCATGGGCGACCACGACTTCGTGACGGTCGCGCACGGTGGGCTCATGCTCGAGCTCATCCCGGGCTCGCGCCTGGCGATTCTGCCCGGGACCACGCACATGCAGGCGACGCGCCGCACGGAGCTGCTGCTGCCGATGCTGGCGGGCTTCCTGGACTGAGGTCGGGATCTCTCGAGGCCGGGCGAAGCACAGCCCACGCACGGCTTCGCCCCAGGCCAGGGCTAGCCGACACCAGCAGCGTCCATCCCATGAGACGCACGCTGGAGACCGGTGACGACGCAGGCGTCGCGGCTACCTCGACGCAGCGCCGCAACAAGCGGCAGAACCT
>JAVEDQ010000001.1 GCA_030840885.1 Frankiaceae bacterium | reverse complement strand
GGAGACGCGGAACACGATCCGGGCGTTTGTGCCGGCCGTAACCGTGTCGGCGGGCGTAACAGTGGGGAGTTCGGCGGTCATCTCTCGGTTCCTTGCCTTGAGGTGGGCAGCGGTGGCGGAGTGCGACCACCGTCGACGGAGGACGGCGGCCGTTGAACGCCCTCGCCGAGGCGTCGGAGCGACGTCGCCGTGAGCGGAAAGGTCTGGACGAAGTAGGCCCCGTCCCCATAGCTCGCTCCGGCCCAGATCAGCCCTTCCACCAGCCACCTCCAGGCGGCGACCAGTGCCGCCCGAAGGATGCGACGCCCTCCGTGGCCGGTCTTCGGGGCGGACCTTCGCGTCGGGTCTTCCGGCTGAACGGACCGGATCGGCACATCCGCGCTCATGTCGGCACGTCGTCCAGCCGGCGCAGCACGAGCGCGCTGTTGAACCCGCCGTGCCCGCGGGCGACGATCAAGGCCACTCGGACATCTGCGGACTGCGACTCGCCGGTCACGAAGGGCAGCTCGCATCCGGCTGCCGCCTCCTGGAGGTTTCCGACCACTGGCACCCAGCCGTCCCGGATCGCCAGCGCCGCGGTAGCGACATCCAGCGCGGATCCGCCGCTGTACAACCGTCCGATCAGTGCCTTCGGTGCGGTGACCAGCGGGGCATCGCTGCCGGTGCCGAATACCGCGCGTAACGCGGTCGCCTCGCTCCGGTCGAACTCCAGAACACCGGCAGCGTCGGCGAACACGACGTCCACGTCGTTGGCGGAGATGCCGGCGTCACGTAGGGCGTTCTCGATGGCCCGCTGCAGCTGACGACCGTCAGCCGACGGACGGTTGGGAGCGGCGGCGTCGAACGTGGCCGCGTAACCGGCGATCTCGGCGTAGACCGTGGCGCCGCGCGCACGGGCCTCGTCGAGATCCTCCACCGCGACGACCGCGCCGCCCTCGCCGGGAATCCAGCCGTTGGCGGCCCGGTCGAAGGGCCGGTAGGCCTGGGCAGGATCGGTGGCGGTGGAAAGCAGGCCGGTGGCGGACTGGCAAGCCATGGCGTACGGCCCGATCGGCGCCTCGGTGCCGCCGGCCAGAACCACGCCGCCGCGCCGGCGCACCGTCCGCCGCGCGTGCCCGAAGGTGTCCAGCCCGCCCGCGGTGTCTCCGGCCAGCACGCTGGACGGACCCTTCATCCCGTATCGGATGGACGTCTGACCTGTGCTCGCGGCGTAGAACCAGGCGATGGACTGGTAGGCACCGACGGAGCGGCTCGGACCGGTCCAGAGCCGCTGCAGCTCCCGCTGCCCGAACTCGTTGCCGCCGGAGGTGCTGGCCAGCACCACCGACAGCTGATACGGGTCATACGCGGCGAGGTCGAGGCCAGCGTCGTCGATCGCCTCGCCGGCGGCGGCCAGGGACAGCCAGGTCCAGCGGTCGGTCTGGACCAGCTGCCGACGGTCGACATGCTGCTCCGCATCGAAGTCCTGCACCTCCCCGGCGAGCGTCGTGCGGTAGCCGGAGGCGTCGAACCGGGTGATCGGCCCGATGTGGTTCTCGCCGTTCAGCGTCGATTTCCAGAACTGCTCGCTTCCGACGCCGCTGGGCGCAACGATCCCGATGCCGGTCAGGACGACGGTGCTCATGCGGAGGGCTCCATCCGGTTCTTTGAGGGGATGCGTGCAGCTGCGGCCATCTCGGGCACGGCCCGGACGACCATCGCCGACTGGAAGCCGCCGAAGCCGCTGCCCACCGACAGGGCCACGTCGACGCGGCGGGCGCGAGCGGTGTTGGGGGTGTAGTCGAGGTCGCACTGCTCGTCGGGCTCGGAGTAGTTCGCGGTCGGCGGGATGACCCCGCGGTCCACGGCGAGCGCGCAGGCCGCCATCTCGATCGAACCGATGGCCCCGAGGGAGTGGCCGACCATCGACTTGATCGAGCTGATCGGGATGCCGTAGGCGGCGTCGCCCAACGCCTTCTTGTACGCGGCCGTCTCGTGCCTGTCGTTCTGCAATGTGCCGGAGCCGTGGGCGCTGATGTAGGAGATGTCGTCCGGCCGCACATCGGCCTGCCCCAGCGCGTCGGCAATCGCCTCGGCCATGTCCAGGCCGTCCGGCTTGAGCCCGGTCATATGGAACGCGTTCGACCGGCTCGCGTAACCGCTTACCTCGCAGTAGATGCGGGCCCCTCGGCGGCGGGCGTGCTCGAGCTCCTCGAGGAGCAGGATCGCGCAGCCTTCGCCGAGGATGAATCCGTCCCGGTCCCGGTCGAAGGGACGGGAGGCGGTCGCGGGGTCGCCCTTGTACGGGGAGGTGGCTCGGATCGCATCGAAAGCCGCCGACGAGATGGGCGAGATCGGCGAGTCCGAGGCGCCGGCGATGACGACGTCGGCCTCGCCGTCCTGCACCAGCTGGTGCGCAACACCGACTGCGTCGATGCCGGATGTGCAGCCCGTCGAGACGCAGGTGACGGGGCCGTGCGCACCGACCGAGAGTGCGACCTCGGCCGGTAGCGAGCTCGGGACCAGCGTCTCGTAGAGCCATGGACCGGCCTTGCTCTCGTCGACCAGCCAGTCCTGGCCGCCGTTGCTCACCACCAGGTACTCGTTCTCCAGGCCGGTGGTGCCGCCGACTGCGCTGCCCAGGACAACTCCGAGCCGGTCCCGCTCGGCGTCGGTCAGCCGGAGACCGGAGTCCTCCATCGCCTCAGCCGCGGCGACGAGCGCGAACTGCACGAACCGGTCGGCTCGCTCCACCTGTTCCGGGGAGAGCCCCGCGGCGAGGCCGTCGAAGTCACATTCAGCGGCGAGCTGGGACCGGAAGCCCTCCGGATCGAACAGCGAGATCCGGCGAGTGGCGGTCTTCCCGGCGGTGATCGTCGTCCAGAAAGCCTCGCGATTCGGGCCGCCTGGCGCGACGACCCCGATGCCCGTCACGACAGTCCTTCTCATCAGTGGGATTCCTTCGGAAGTGGGAGGGGAGCTCTGGTCGGCGAACGGGGATCGGTTCACGAGCCCTCGGCCGGGCCCGTCTCGGTGTCGACGTGGCCGAGTTCCGGACGGGGGGCGAGCGGTCCGAGGTGGAAGACCGCACGCGCGGGCCCGGTGCCGGTGTTGCGCAAGCGGTGCCGGGTGTGCATCGGGATGAACAGCGCCTGGCCGGCCGACAGCGGAGTCGGGACGTCGTCCACGTCCACCGTCAGCTCGCCCTCCACGAGGGTGAGGAACTCCTCCGACCACGGGTGGTAGTGCTCGGCGATGCGCTCACCGGGCTCCAGGTGCGCGATGCCGCAGAAGCCGGAGGTGGAGCCGACCGAGCGTGGGGACAGCAGGGTGCGGATCTCGCCGCCGCGGCGGCGGTCGGCCGGGACGTCAGCGGCCGTGATGCGCGCGGGCCGCGGTTCGGCGGCCGATGCGGGCTGGCTGATCTGAGCGGGCTGACTGATCTGAGCGGGCTGAGCGGGCTGAGCGGGCCGGGCCGGGAGAGTCGTCACATCGGTTCCTGTTCATGGGTAGGGCGGAGGAAAGCCCGGGCCGCGTCCACTCGGTGCGGCCGCGCTTGGTCGGTAATGAAGGACAGAGGGAGCTCGGCCCCGCTGCGGATACACGGGGGCGGACCGGCTCGGGTCAGCCAGGTCGGTCAGACGCGCGCCGGCACGCCGAGGCGGAACAGTCCCTGCGCGTTGTCGCAGAAGATCTGCTGCCGTGCCTCGTCGCCGACGGGAAGTTCTTCCACGAGCCGCACAATCGGCCCGACCACGTTCGGCAGCGGCGGTGAGTCGGTGCCGAACAGCACGTGGTCGGCACCGAACAACTCGACGGCGCTGCGCACCGCCAGCGCGCTCGGCGTCGCGGTGTCGACGTAGATCCGCCGCAGCTGCCGACTCGGCGGCTCGGTCAGTGAGACCGTCCTCGGGGCGCCCCCGGGCGGCCCCCCGCGGACCGGCGTCCGGGCCGCCAGGTCGAGTTTTTCCGCCAGGAGGCTCAGCGCTCCCCCGGCCCCCGGTGCGATGAGCTTCAGCGTCGGGTACTTCTCCAACCAACCGCCGAAGATCACTGCCGCGATGCCGGCGGTCACGTCGTTCACCCGCACCAGGTGCTCGACGAGCCGGAAGTCCGCCGTCGCCTGGCTACCGACCGGCTCCGCCGGTGGATGCACCAGCACCGGCAGGTCGCGCTCCGCAGCCAGCGCGAAGAAGCTGTCCGCCTGCGGAGTGTCCAGGTACCGGCCTGCGACGCTGCTGTTGACGATCAGTCCGACGAAGGCGTCGTCGGCCAGCGTCTCCGCTGCCCCCTCCAGAAGGTCGTCGCCGCCCAGCGGATCGACATAGACCAGGCCTCGCAGCGCGTTCGGGAAGCGAGAGATCATCTCCGCGAGTTCGTCGTGGAACGCGCGGAGCTGGTCGCGGGTCTGGGCGTAGTTGTCCACGCCGGGCACCCGCAGCATCGCCCCGCCTCCCACGGGGCTGCCGATCAGCGTCAGGTCGATGCCGTTCGCCGCCTTCTCCGCCACCATCGCCTCGGGGTCGGTGAGGCTCGGAGGCATGGGGAACCGCCGGGCCGACGACGGCGGGCTGAGGTGACCGTGCACGTCGATGATCACGCCGGCACACCCTGCCGCGCGTCCGCGATGGCGGCACAGTCGAGCCCGCCGAGCCCCGCTTCGACCGCCTCCCGATGCGCTGCGGTAGCGGCCCGCGTCATCGGGATCGTCACGTCGTGCCGGGTCGCCTCCTCGGTGGCGAGCCGGAGGTCCTTGGCCATCAGCTCGAGTCGGAAGTCCGGGTCGGCATAGGCGCGACGGATCATCCGCTGCGCCTTGAAGCGCATGACCGGAGCGCTGAAGCCGCTGCCGGCGACGACAGACAGCAGCTGCTGGCGATCGAGCCCGAGGCCTTCGCCGAGGGCGGTGATCTCCGCGAGCGCCTGCATCTCGAGCCCCATGAGCAGGTTCAGCACCAGCTTGTAGCTCATGCCGGAGCCCAACGGGCCGACCGGGGTGACCTCCTTGGCGAAGGCGCCGAGGACGTCGGTCTCCTGGTGGATGACACGAGGATCCCCCCCGAGGTAGAGCCGCAGTTCGCCCTGCTCGGCGTGGCTGCCGTTGCCGAGCATCGCCGCCTCGAGCAGTCGTCCGCCGGCCGCCGTCACCCGCGGTTCGAGCGCCCGGACCGTCTCAGGCGAAACCGTGCTGAGCAGGATCACCGTGGCCCCGGGACGCAGGGCTGAGAGCACCCCATCCGGTCCGGACAGGACGTTCTGCAGGGCGACTGCATCGGCGACCGCGAGCAGAACCGTCTCCGCCGCCGCGGTGGCCGCGCCGGGGGTCTCGGCCGCCGTCGCCCCGTGCGACGCGAGCTCGGCGGCCCGGTCGGCGCTCCGGTTCCAGACCGTCACCGGTTGCCCGACCGCGACCAGGCGACGCGCGATACCGCCTCCCATTCTCCCGAGGCCGACCACCGCCACCGGGCGCGTCATGCGGCGCTGCCCAGGGCGACGGAACTGCGCCGGTCGGTGACGACCCGCATGCGCCGCTCGCGGAGGAATCGGCGCAGCCCCTGCTCGTCGGAGATGTCGGTTCCCGGCTCCAGGAAGGGGGCCAGGCTGCGGCCGGCCTCCTGCAGCGGACGTGCCTTGGCGAGCAGCTCGACAGCCTCGTCGTAGTCCCCCTGGATGTCGAACACCCGGATGACCAGGTCGTCCTTCCGGAAGACCGCGGTCCCGAGCAGCTTCGTCGGCCCGGGTGGCGGCGGGGGCGGATCGCCACCTCCGGCGAAGGCGGCGTCGGCGGCAGCACCGGTCCCCGGCCGGATGGGATACACCAACGCGTAGCGCTGCGACCCGGCCAGCGCCTGGCCAGGGGCGACCCGGACCGTCAGGGGCGTCATGAGCGCGTTTGCGAAGAAGCGGCGGGCGCTCTCCGGGCTGCCGAGGTCGCGCGGGGTGACGAGGTACGGGTTGAGTGCCCGTTCGACCTCCGCGATGACGGGGTCCTGGGCCAGGTGCCGGGTGACGACCGGCAGCGGACCCTCGACATCCAGCACGCGCACGACGGTGTCGTCGCGCAGGAAGACGGTGGTGCCGAGCAGGCGGGCGCCGGCCTCGGCGCTCAGCTCCGGCGTCGGATAGCCGGCCAGCAGCTCGGCGACCCGCTCGGAGTTACCTGGACGAACCTGGAAGGTGATCGCGTAGCGGTCCATCAGCTGGTCCCCGCCGCCGCGCCGGCCACCGACTCGACCTTCGCCCGGATGGCGGCCATCTGGATCGGGGTGTTCTGGTTGATCCTGTCCGCCATCTGCTCGTCGTTCAGCGGCGCCTGCGGGCGCATGGCGAACTCCTGGATCCAGGTCATCCGCGTGCCCGTGCCTTCGGGCTCGTAGTACCAGGAGATGTTCATGAACTCGAACGGCCCGGTCTCGACCCGCCGCGCGACCACGCGGTGCGTCTCCGGGTCCAGCACGCGCTCCGACACCCACGACCAGACGCGGTTCTGCTCGTCGGGGAACATCGTGAGGCGGAAGCGGACGGTGTTGCCGCTGCGGGAGAGCACTTCTGCCGCGGCGTACTCGGTGAACAGGTTCGGCCAGTTCTCGACGTCGTTGGTCATCCGCCAGGTCGTGTCGAGATCGGCGTCGACGAAGACGGTGTTTTCGGTACGAGCAGGCATCGTGCTCACCCTCCAGCGGTCGCGGTGACCGTGTTCGTGTTGTTGTGGTTGACGCTGGCGACGACGTCGGCGAGCGAGGCGTCGAACAGCTCGTCCTCGGGCAGCAGGGTCGCGTAACCGTCCTCGAGGACGCACTGCAGCTCCAGGACGGCCAGGGAGTCGAGGCCGACCTCGGTCAGGGTTGCGGTCGGGTCGACCGATCCGGGGTTGGTCCAGCCGACCTTCGTGGTCAGCAGCTCGGTGAGGTCGTCCAGGGTGAATCCGGCGGACATGGGGGTGCACCTTTCAGGTTCAGGTCAGGGGAGAATTCAGCTGGGAAGGGTCAGGCGGTGGGAGAGCGTCAGCCGGCCGGCGCGTCGTACCGGTAGAACTCGTGCGCGAGTGCGTCGGCCGGTGAGCGCCAGGTGTGCGGGTCGTAGGGCGTGATGAATTCGGCCAGCGCCGCGCTCACGCGGTGGAACTCGTCCTCCCGCTGCGCGATGCGCAGGGCCTCAGCGCTCGGCCGGGAGGTCTCCAGCACGTGGATGTAGAGG
>JAVEDQ010000572.1 GCA_030840885.1 Frankiaceae bacterium | reverse complement strand
ACCTGCCCGAGAACAACGCCGCCACCTACGTCGACCTGACCCAGCCCTGCGCAGCCGTGGGCACCGCCACACCCTGCGCGAGCACGTCGATCAACTTCATCAACCAGTTGCCGGCAAAGGTCTTCGTGGCGGGCGTCGCCGCCGACCCGACCAACCACGTCATCTACATCTCCGAGTCCCCGGGTGGCGCCAACGCCACGATCTACCGGTGGAACCCGGCCTCGGCCACCCCGGCCAACCCCGGCGGCGACCTCGGTCAGGTGTACGTGACCAACGGCAAGGCCCCCTCGGCAGCAGCCCTGGGCAGCCCCGCCAGCGTGCCCTGCTCCACCACCTGCACCCGGCCGGCGGACTCGACCTGGACCCCGGGCGGACCAACCCAGTTCGCCTTCGCCCAGGGCCTGTTCGTCGACCCGAACAACGCCACCCTCTACATCACCGAGGACCCGACCGCCGGCGCACGGAGCGGTCGCGGGAACGTGTGGGGGGTGATCTACACGCCATAATCGACGCCCAAGAAAGGGCAACACGCTGAACGGCTGCGCTACTCGGATCCCCCGACCGAGTAGCGCAGCCGCTTCACGTGCTGGTCATTGCCTCACGACCTGAGCTCATGAATTCACGAACAACACGTGTTCCGGTGCCACCTCACACCTGTAGTTCACGCGGACGAACTCCAGCAGAAACGGTTGAGCCGATGCAGCTGCAAGGCGCCCACATCCTGATCGCCCGGGCGTCCCGAGGTATCGGCCGGTCGCTGCGCTCAGCGCGCCGCCCGCAGGTCCGGGCGAGATCGACCAGCCGTAGGGGGTGGACGGTACCGGAGGACGACGCCACCGCTGATGAGGTCGGCTGTTCCTGTCTCAGCCAATCTTGTCGGGCCGCATCATGTCGTTCGGCAACCGAAGTAACGGCTGGATCAACAAAGGGCCCTCTTTTCGGGGATGCGGTTGGGAAAATCCTGATCCTAAGGATTTGCGGCTTGGCGGCCTCCAATCGATCAAAGGTTTTCCCAAGCGGTGGGGGTCATGTTATGAGCGCCTTGACGGGTCCCGCCGGGCATCGAACTTCCGCTGGGAGAACCGTCATGAACCCATCTGTTCCGACGAATCAGGGCGTCCTCCCGCTGCAATCCCTGGCGGCTGAGCGATCCGTCAAGCGGCGGCGCACGGCGTTCGCCGCCGTGGCGGGCGCCGCTGTCGTGATCGCGTCGTTGGTCGTCGCCGGTTCGTCCGCCTCGGCCCAAACGACGGGCATCGCGGTGGCCGGGGGTCTCACGCGTCCGGCGGGCGGTGTCTGGCTGCAGCCCAACTCGGGCGCCGGCCACTTCTTCGTCGCGGACAACGCGCTTGGCCTCTGTGAGGTGGTCCCTGCCGGCTCCGGCTTCCAGACCTCGGCGTGTCAGGGCAATGCCAAGGGGGGGCAAGCCGCATACGACCAGGCGACCCAGAAGGTCTATGTCGCGAACAGCCAGTCGAACACCAGCCAGGTGGCCCGCTACCGGTACGACCCGGTAGCGGACAAGGTGACGTTCGAGGTGATGATCCAGTTCACGGATCCGGCCGTCTCGGGAGCTCGAGCGGCTGCTGTGTCGTTGATGGCCAGCCCCAGCGGCGTGCAGAAGCTCTATGTGGGGTTCGTGAAGTCCGGCGCGGTCATGTCGCTGGACAGCCCGGCCACCTCCGCGGGCACGCCCGCGGCCGGTGCGGCGAACAAGGTCGGCAGCGCAGCGGACCCGAAGGGTGGGATCGACGCGCTGGCCGGTGTCACCTACACCGATACGGCCGGAGTGCGGCACGACAACCTCTACGTGGGCGAGGCCGGCGGCAACGGAATGTCGCAGATCGTCGATGTCGACGGCACTGGCGGTCGCCCGGCCTGTGGTGGAGCAACCAGTTGCGGAGCAAGCGTGGTGGTGGACTCCAGGGCTGCCATCGTCTCGCACCTCGCCGGTGGCCTCGCCACCCGGGGAGGCGTCCTCTACGTCGGTGATGCCCCGTTGAACGGCCCGGGCAGTGTGCTGGTGTACAACCCGTCGAGCGGCGGGACGAACGTGCTGTCCACGAGCGTGCCGGCGTACACGGCTACGTTCGACGGGGTCACCCGGAGTACCTACTCCAACATCGGTGGCCTGGGTCTCGGTCCGAACGGCGACATCTATGTCGGCGACGACCCGAGCCGGCCGCTGGCGACACCCCCCAACGGGCAGGGGCACCTGTGGCGAGTGCCTGGTACTGCGTTCCAGCCGTCGATCACCTCGATCAGCCCGGCGACCGGTGACCAGGCCGGCGGCGACACCATCAGCATCACCGGCGCGAACCTGTCCTCACCGTCCGCTCCGAGCGCGGTAGCCTTCGGCACCTTGCCGGCAACCAATGTGACGTGCACGCCGGATGGGACCAGTTGCACCGCGACCACCCCGAAAGCGGCCGGCTCCGGCCCGGTCGACGTCCGGGTCACCAACGGCGACGGACAAATCAGCCCGCTCACCTCGGCAGACCAGTTCAGCTACGACGCTGCCACCGTCGTGGCCGGGTCGCCCGTCATCAGCAACCTGGCTCCCGCCCGAGGCATCGCCGCCGGTGGCACCGCGGTCACCATCACCGGTAGTTCCCTGGCCAATGCCGACGGCTCGTCGCCGGCGGTCGTTTTCGGCACCGCCGGTGCTACCTCGGTGAGCTGTGCCAGTTCCACGTCCTGCACGGCCGTCAGCCCGGCCGGGGCCGACGGGCAGGTCGTCACCATCCAGGTCGCGAACAACGTCGGCACCACCGCCGCGGGATCGTTCGCCTACACGACTCCGGTCGGAGCCCTGTATGCGTCCGGCATCACCGCACCGAAGGGTGGTGTCACGTGGATCCCCGACGATGTGGGTGGTCACTACTGGGTGTCCGACCACGCCAACGGCTTCTGCCGCATCGACCGGCTCCCGGCCGGCGACCGCGCCCCGGACGCGGTGAACTTCTCGGTCTGCGACCCCGGATTCACCATCGGCTCGCCCGGCCAGGCCGTCTACGACCCCCGCCCGGACGCCACCGGCAGCAGGACACACAACGTCTACGTGCCCGACAACGCGACGAAGAGTCCCGGCGTCTGGCGCCTGACCTTCAACCCGGCCACCGCGACCGTCTCGCACCCGGTCGCCATGGCACCCGGCGGGCCCATGGTCAACCAGAAGCCCAACGGGATGGCGCTCGACCCGGTCAACGACGCTTTGTATGTCGGCGACCTGGTCGACGGAACCATCCATCGGGTCAACGGCATCAGTGGGGATCCCCGCCAGCAGACGGTCGACAGCGTCGGGGTCACCCAGAACCAGAACGGGAATGGGACGCTGTCTCGGGGCATCAACGGAACCATGAGCCTGCTCGACGGAAAGCTCTACCTGCCGGAGAACAACGCAGCGACCTACATCGACACGACTCAGCCCTGCGCTGCGGTGGGCACCAGCACTCCGTGCGTGTCGACGCCGATCAAATTCCTCGACGGATCAGGAACGAAGGCATTCGTGGCCGGAGTGGCGACCGACCCCGTGAAGCACCTGCTCTACATCTCCGTTTCACCCGGCGGCGCGAATGCGACGGTCTACCGGTGGGACCCCACCACCGTCACCCCGGCCAACCCCGGGGGCGGGGCAGGGATCAGCTACGTGAGCGGCGGCAAGGCGCCCACCAACTTGGGCACTCCCGCCGCGGTCGAATGCGCCACCAGCTGCACCCGGCCGACCGACCCCACCTGGACTCCCGGCGGACCCACCAACTTCGCCTTCGCCCAGGGCCTGTTCATCGACCCGAACAACAGCACCCTGTACATCACGGAGGATGCGAGCGCCGGAACGCGGTCCGGCCGGGGCAACGTCTGGTCGGTTCTCTTCACCCCCTGACCTGACCACAGAAAGGGGCGTGTGGCCGGAAGCCCTCCCCGACCCGTCCAACTCTGGGCAGGCCCCTGGCCCGCCCAGACCGCGGGCAGCTACCTCCAGGGCAGCCCCACCCCGCCGGCCGCCAACGAACAAGGCTGGAAGGACACCATCATCGCCCCACCCGGACAGGTGACTCAGCAGAGGAGTCAGAAGCGGACCGAGAGGACGTCCGTATACACCGGTCGCGGAGTGGTGACCGGGCGTGGTGTCCGTCAGCCGGCCGGGTGGTTGATCCGTGCCGCCTGCCGGGTGAGGTGATGCCGCTCGGCCAGCGTCGGTGCGATCAGCGCGGCATCGGCATACAGCCGCGCGGCGGTGGACAGGTCGCCCGACTTCTCGTGCAGGTAGGCCGCGACGGCGGTGTGGCGGGGGAGGGCCGGGTCCACCGCGGCCAGCGCCGCGAGGCCGGCCGCCGGCCCGTCGGCCTCCCCGACCGCCACCGACCGGTTGAGCTGCACGAGCGGGCTCCCGGTGATCCGGAGCAGCTCGTCGTACCAGCTGACGATCTGCACCCAGTCGGTGTCCTCGGCCCGCTGCGCATCGGCGTGCAGGGCGGCGATCGCGGCCTGCGCCTGGAACTCACCGAGTCGATCCCGTGCCAGCGCGGCCTGGAGGATCGCGACGCCCTCCGCGATGAGCTCGGTGTCCCAGCGCGATCGGTCCTGTTCGGCGAGCGGGACGAGGCTGCCGTCGGGCCGGGTCCGCGCCGGTCGCCGGGCGTGGTGCAGCAGCATCAGCGCCAACAGCCCGGCGGTCTCGGCGTCCGCGGCAACCGAACCCAGCTGCCGCGTGAGTCGGATGGCCTCCGCGGCGAGGTCGACGTCACCCGTGTAGCCCTCGTTGAAGACGAGGTAGAGCACCCGCCGCACAGTCGCGAGGTCGCCCGGCTCGTCGAACCGCACAGCGGCCACGGCGCGCTTGGCCCGGCTGATCCGCTGCGCCATGGTCGCCTCGGGCACCAGGTAGGCCGCCGCGATCTGCCGCGTGGTCAGGCCACCGACGGCCCGCAGGGTGAGGGCCACGGCAGAGGCGGGGGTCAACGACGGATGAGCGCAGAGGAAGAACAGATGCAGCGTGTCGTCCGCGATCTCGGCGGGGCCGGGCGGCGGCTCGGTCTGCACCCGCAGCTCGCGGTCGCGACGCGACGTCTCGGAGCGGGCGCCGTCCAGGAACTTGCGCCAGGCCACCGTCACCAGCCAGCCCTTGGGGTCTGCCGGCTCCGAATCCGGCCATGACAGCACGGCCTGCAGCAGCGCCTCCTGCACGGCGTCCTCCGCCGCCGCGAAATCGATTCCGCGGCGGCAGAGGACGCCGATGACCGCGGGGGTGAGCTCCCGCAGCAGCAACTCGTCCATCGACCGGCCCGGGTCTCCGTCACTTGTCAGTAGTCACTCGCTGATGGTCGTCGGGGACCCCATGAAGGGGCGCAACTCGAGCCACTCGTGGATCGGCCTGCCGCCGGCGCCCGGCGCGGCCGACAGCTCGCCGGCGAGCTCGACCGCCCGCTCGTAGCTGTCGACGTCGATGATCATCCAGCCGGCGATCAGATCCTTCGTCTCCGCGAACGGCCCGTCGGTGACCGGCGGGCGGCCTTCCCCGTCGTACCGGACCCACCGGCCCTCGGACGAGAGCGCCTGGCTGTCGACGAACTCACCGGTCCCCTCGAGCCGGGAGGCGAACTCGTTCATGTACTGCATATGGTCCTCGACCTCCTGTGGGGCCCACTTGTCCATCGAGACGTTGTTCACGGCCTCGGGGGCGCCGCGGTAATGCTTGAGGAGCAGGTACTTCGCCATGGTGTGTCTCCTTGAGCCGATGCCGCCACGTTGGCCGCAACTGTCCCTGGGACGGAGACGCCGGACCGATCTCGACATCCCCGTGCACACGGATTCTCCGC
>JAVEDQ010000536.1 GCA_030840885.1 Frankiaceae bacterium | reverse complement strand
TTCAGCTGCGGTGGCACGGCCTTGCCGTCGTAGCCGGTCTGCGAGGCGAACATGTCGTCGGTCGTGGCGCCGCTGCAGCTGACGTCGTGGAGCACGTAGCCCTTCTGCAGCGCGACGCGATGCGGGTAGTCGACCAGCGAGCGCAAGCAGCCGGGGGAGGACGGGTCCTGCGGCGTGATCAGCGGACCGGCAGCGTAGCTGTCGCCGAGACCCACGGCCTCGGTCGTCGGAGCGGTGGCGCAGGCGGCCGCACCCAGCAGCACCGGTGCCGCGAGCAGGCCGGCCGTGACCGCTGTCCGAATCGTTCGTCGCATGCCGTGCTCCTCGTCGAGCCGTGCGGCGATTCCTCACGGTTCAGGGAAGTATGCGCCGACCCGGTCGAGGACCGCGAACCTGCTGCGGCTGCCGGGGAACCGAACCTCATCAGTTCGAGTGACGCACCACGCCCGTCGGTCTTCCGAAGCTCAGGAGATGAGCGGTGGCCGTGCAGAGAGTAGGGCCGGGCGATCGCCGTCGCTGCTGGTGAAATTCGGGGCCCTGAGCTTCGTATTGATCGTGGCGCTCGGCGTCCTGCTGAACGCTCAGGTCTCCCGCAGCATCACCCACCGGAGTCTGCTCAACAGCGAACGGTCGGCGGCGCAGCTGATCGACTTCGTCACCACCATCTCGACGTCGGGGAGGGTCAGCACGGACGGCCAGCCGACAGCGGAGCAGGCGACGCTGTTGAAGTCGTCGTTCGACAGCTACTCGCGGCAGGGACTGGTCTCCGGCGTGGACGCCTATCTTCCGGACGGCACGGTTGCCTACTCCGACGACCCCAGGATGACCGGCAAGAAGGTTCTCCTACCACCCGCGATCGGTAGGGCTTTCGCGGGCGGGCGCAGCGCCGACGTCGTCCGATACTCGGACAATGTCCATCTGCAGTCGATCATCGACCAGCGTGGACCGATGTTCGCGGTCTACAACCCGATCCGCTTCGGCGAGGGTCAACCGATCGTCGCTGCGGTCGCCCTCTACGTTCCCTACCAGCCGATAGCGGACGGCATCGCGCAGGACACCAGGCGCGTCACGCTGCTGCTCGTGATCGGCTTCGGCGCGCTGTACCTCGGCCTGTTCCAGCTGGTCTGGCGAGCGTCGCTCCGGCTGCGTCGCACCGCGCGGGAGAACCAGGAGTTGGCCACCCACGACGCCCTCACCGGCCTCCCGAACCGGAGCCTGCTGCAGGACCGCGTCGCGCAGGCGCTGGCGGCGAGCGCCCGCACCGGGCGCCACCCCGCCCTGCTGCTCCTGGATCTCGACCGGTTCAAGGAGATCAACGACACCCTCGGCCACCACCACGGTGACCTGCTGCTGCAGCAGGTGGGTGAGCGGCTGACGTCCAGCCTCCGGCCCGCCGACACCGTCGCCCGGCTCGGCGGTGACGAGTTCGTGGTCCTGCTGCCCGACCTGACCAGCCCGGCCTCCGCGCTGGCCCGTGCGGAGCGGTTGCTGGCCGCCCTCGAGGAGCCGTTCGTCCTCGAGAACGTCAGCCTCGATGTCGAGGGCAGCTTCGGCGTGGCCGTCTATCCCGAGCACGGCGACAGCTTCGACACGTTGCTGCAGCACGCCGACGTGGCCATGTATTCGGCGAAGGAATCGCACGTCGGCGTGTGCCTCTACGAGCGGGACCAGGACGTGAACAGCCCACGGCGGCTCGCCCTGCTCGGCGAGCTCCGCCAGGCCATGAACGACCCGGGGCAGCTGCTGCTGCACTACCAGCCGAAGGTGCAGGTCGGGAACGGGGGAGTCGCCGGCGTCGAGGCGCTCGTCCGCTGGCAGCACCCCAAGCACGGCCTGCTGGGCCCCATGGAGTTCATCCCCGCCGCCGAACGCACCGGGCTGATCCGACCGCTGACGATTCGCATCCTCGAAACCGCGCTCCGCCAGGCGCGCACGTGGAACGACGCCCGCCTGCCGCCCATGATGATGGCGGTCAACATCTCGACGCGCTGCCTGCTCGAGAGCGACTTCGCCGACCAGATCCGGCGCCTGCTCGACGAGGCCGGGGTGCCGGCCGACCAGCTCGAGCTCGAGATCACCGAGAGCACGATCATGAGCGACCCGGAGAACGCGATGGCCGTGCTCCTGCGGCTCGCCGAATTCGGCGTCTCGCTCGCCATCGACGACTTCGGCACCGGCTACTCGTCGCTGTCGTACCTGAAGCAGCTGCCGGTCCACCTGCTGAAGATCGACCGCTCCTTCATCACGGACATGCGCCCCGGTGAGTCCGACGAGGCGATCGTCCGCTCCAGCGTCGACCTCGGCCGCAACCTCGGCCTCGACGTCGTCGCCGAGGGCGTGGAGTCGGAGGCGACGTGGCAACACCTCGCCGACCTCGGCTGCGACCAGGCGCAGGGCTTCTTCTTCGCTCGTCCGATGCCCTCGTCGGAGATCCCGGCGTGGCTCGAAACCTGGGCGGCTCGCTCGCTCTCGTAGCCTGGGGAAGATGATCGCCCGTCGGCTGCAGGCGTTGGTGCAGCGCCTGCGGTCCGGCCCGATGGCCCGGACGGGCGCTGTGCTGAGCCGTCCCGGTGCCCGGCGGCGGATGGGCACCGTCCTGCTGGCGGTCGTCCTGCTCTGCAGCGCGCCCGCCGTCGTCGGCGCGCTCCCCGTCTCCGCGCCCGAGCGCAGCGTGCCGCAGCTGCTCGAGGCGGCCCGGTCCTCGGCGTCGGTCGCCTACACCGGCTACGCCGAGTCGCGCGGCACGTTGAACCTGCCCGACGTCAGCTCCATCACTGGGCCCGTGCTGAACCTGCTCTCGGCCCGGAGCCGGCTGCGGGTCTGGAACGCGGGCGCCAACCGCTTCCGGGTCGACCGGCTGACGCTCGGCGCCGAGAACGACGCCTACGTCTCCGGCCCCATCTCCGTGACCTGGGACTCCGACACCCGCCGCATCTCACGGGAGGTCGCGCCTTCGCAGACCCCGATGCCCACCGCACCCGACGTCCTGCCGCCGAGCCTCGGTCGTCGGCTGCTCGAGCTGCTGCCCGCAGACGGCGCCGGTGTCCTGAAGGCGGGAGATCAGCGGGTAGCCGGCCGCGCGACCACCGAGCTGCGGTGGCGCCCGAACGACCCGCGCAGCCTCATCGGCGACGTCCGGCTCTGGATCGATCCGACGAACGGGGTGCCGATGCGGGTGGAGCTACGGCCCGTCGACAGCGACGTCATCGCCTTCGAGACCGCCTTCGTCGACTTCTCGCTCACGCCACCGACCGCCGAGGACCTCACGTTCGACGTGGGCGGCACCCCGCGGGCCGATGTGTCGGACGCGGTGCCGCCCTCCGACGTCGACCTGGTCCCGCCCTACCGGCTCCCGCCGAGCATCGGCGGGCTGCCGCAACGCAGCGGCGCGGCTCCGTTCATCGCGACCTATGGTGAGGGCGCGGCTCTGGTGGCCGTGACCGCACTCGACAGCGCGACCGCGGACTCGGTCCGGCAGCAGATCGACCCGTCGGGTCGGCCCGGGCTGCAGGCATCGTTCGGCGAGGGCAGTCTGATCCAGGCACCCATGCTGCGGGCGCTGGTCTTCTCCTCGGCCGATCGTGGCTACATCCTTGCCGGCACGGTGACGCTGGAGGTTCTCGAGCGGATGGCCCAGCAGCTCGTCGACGACCCGCCCGAGCGGACGTTCTCGTGATCCGCACCGAGGGGCTGACGAAGCGCTACGGCCGGCTCACCGTCGTCGATTCACTCGACCTCGGCGTGCAGGAGGGCGACATCTACGGCTTCCTGGGGCCCAACGGTTCCGGCAAGTCGACGACGGTCCGGATGCTGCTCGGGCTGGTGTTCCCGAGCGCGGGCCGGATGGAGCTGTTCGGCGAGAAGATGCCGCATTCGGCCCGCACGGCGCTACCGCAGATCGGGGCGCTCATCGAGTCGCCGGCGTTCTACCAGCGCTCCTCGGGCCGACGGAACCTGCACATGCTCGACGCCGCCGGCCCGGGCGGCACCCGTCGGGACCGGCGCGAACGGGTCGAGGAGGTCCTCCGCGAGGTCGGGATGGACACCGTCGACGCGCGGCCCGTGAAGGCCTATTCGCTGGGCATGAAGCAGCGCCTCGGGTTGGCCGCCGCGCTGTTGCGCCAGCCGCGTCTGCTGGTTCTCGACGAGCCGACCAACGGGCTCGACCCCGCCGGGGTGCGCGAGATGCGCGATCTGCTCGGAAAGCTGAATGCGGCCGGGACCACCGTGTTCCTCTCGTCGCACCAGCTCAACGAGGTCGAGTCGCTCTGCACGCGGGTCGGCATCGTCAGCCACGGCCGGATGGTGGTGCAGGACGAGGTCGCGACGCTGCGCCGGCCCACCGGCCGGGTTCGGTTCCGGACCGCCGACGTCGATGCCGCGGTCGGTGTGCTCGGCGACGCCGTCGTCAGCCGCGACGGGGACGGGTTGATCGCCGAAGGAATCGCCCCCGATGTCCTCAACCGTCGGCTCGTCGAGGCCGGGGTGCGGGTCTCCGAACTCATCGAGGAGCGCAGGACGCTCGAGGAGGTCTTCTTGTCGATGACGGAGAGTTCGGTCTTCGCGTGAGCGAAAAAAGCTGGAGCCGTCGCGTGAGCGGGGTGTCGGTGTGATCGGCGTGGAGCTGCAGCAGCTGCTGCGCCGGCCCCGCACCTGGGTGTCGCTGGTCATCCTGGTGGCCCTGCCGACGCTGATCGCCGCGTTCGTCTCCGCCACCGGCATCGCGCCGCGCCCGGGCGAGGGCCCGGCGCTGCTCTCGGAGGTGCTGTCCAACGGGACGCTGTTCGCGGCGGTGGCGCTGGTCATCGACATGGTGCTGCTGCTGCCGCTCTCGGTGCTCGTGGTCGCGGGCGACAGCGTCGCGGGGGAGGCGTCGTCGGGGACGCTGCGCTACCTGCTCGTCCGGCCGGTCAGCCGCTCGAAGCTGCTGACCGCCAAG
>JAVEDQ010000518.1 GCA_030840885.1 Frankiaceae bacterium | reverse complement strand
TTGACGTGACCCAGCGCGTGGAAGGTCAGCACGACCGGGATGCCGAGCGGGCGGGCGGCCTCGAGCGCGGCGAGCCCCGACATCCAGAAGTGGGCGTGTACGACATCGGGCCGCTCGACCTGCCACTGCCGCCGCAGGTCGGCGGCGAACTCGCCCATGTGGGGCAGCAGATCGTCCTTGGGGATGGGGTGCGCCGGACCGGCGGTGACGTGGTCGACCGTCACGTGCTCGTCGAGCATGGTCCGCCGGGGGAGCGTCGCGTCGTCGCGGCGGGTGTGGACGACTGTGTCCACGCCTGACCGGGCCATCGCCGAGGCGAGGGATGCGACGTGCACGTTCTGTCCGCCGGCGTCGACGCCTCCGAGCACGGCCAGCGGGCTGGCGTGCTCGGAGACCATGGCGAGCCTCATGCCGGAACCTCCAGGGTCTGGGGGGTGCTGGTCTGCGGGGTGCTGGTCCGGGGTGCGCTGGACGGGGCGGCAAGCATCTTCACCGCGGCGAGTACGTCGTCGACGTCGACGACGGTGAGACAGGGATGGCCGGCGACCGGGCAGGTGCGGGCCCGGCAGCCCGCACACGCGATGCCGAGGTCTCCCAGCAGCACCCGCCGGTCAGTGAACGGCGCCCAGCGTTCCGAGGGCACCGTGGGGGCGAACAGCGAGACGATCGGCGTCCCGACGGCGGCGGCGAGGTGAGCCGGGCCGGTGTTGCCGACCACGACCGCGTCGGCGCGGTCGAGCAGGTCGGCGAGGCCGGCGAAGTCGGTGCGGCCGCCGAGGTCCAGGACATCGGCGTCGTCCGGATGCGTCTCGCCGCCGGCAGCGCCGGCGACCCGCGCGGTCAGGGAGGTCTCGGCGGGACCACCGGTGACAACGACGCGATGCCCGGCCGCGACGAGGGCGGGGACCAGGGCGACGAACCGCTCCGGCGGCCAGGACCGGGCCGGGACGCTGGCCCCGGGGTGGACGACGACGTAGGGCCGGCGGCCGGTAAGCGCCGAGGTGTCGGGCAAGGGACGGCGTACCGCCAGCCGGCCGTCGTCGCCGGGCGGGAGCGGGAAACCGGTCGCGGCGGCGATCGACAGGGCTCGCTGCGCCTCGTGCATGCCGGTCTCCGGCAGTTGGTGCCGGACGTCGAGCAGGGAGCCGGGGTAGTCGACGCCGTGGGCACCGATGTGGCCGATGCCGGCCATGCGCAGCAGCAGGGCGAGCGGGAGCGGGCTCTGGTGGAACGAGGTCAGCACCACGGCGGCGTCGAACCGGTCGGCGGCGACGCGGTCGACGAAGGCGAGCGTGTCGTCGCGCTCGACCGGCCGCGGGTCGGCGTCGATCCAGGGGCAGTGCCAGACGAGCACGTCCTCGACGCCTGGGAGCAGGCCGGCCGCCTGCCGCCCGCGGGGTCCGACGAGCATGGTGACCGATGCGCCGGACGCCGCGACGGCACGCACGGCGGGCCCGGCCAGCAGTACGTCGCCGTCGTTGTCGAGGCGGGCAACCAGGACACGCGTCACGCGGCGTCCCGGCCAGCGGTGCCAGCGGTGCCGGCGTCCCGGCGCACGGGCAGTGCTCCGGACAGAATGAGGGACACGGCGGTGAGCAGGTCGGGAGCGACGGCGGCGGTGCGGCGGGCCTCGTCGATCTCCTCGGGGCGCGTCATCTCGGTGGGGACCAGCACGGCGCGCGCGCCGGCGGCGGCGGCAGCCCCGAGATCTGCGGCGTTATGGCCGATCACGACGCAGTCGGCGGTGTCGACGCCGAGGGCGGCGGCCGCGTCGTGGACCATGCCCGGCCGGGGCTTGCGGCACCGGCAGCCCGCGTCGGCGAGATGGGGGCAGTAGAAGAACGGCCCGAGCGGGCCGATCAGCGCATCGAGTTGCGCGTTCACCGCCTCGGTCTGCGCTGCGGTGTGCAGGCCGCGCGCGATGCCGCTCTGGTTGGACACCACGGCCGTCGCGACGCCGGCATGACGCAGCGCTTCGAGCGCTGACAGGGCGCCGGGCATCGGCACCACCCGCGAGGGGTCACCGTTGTACGGGACGTCGATGCACAACGTGCCGTCCCGGTCGAGGAGCACGGCGAGGGGGCAGTCGCGCCGTACGTCGTCCGTCACCGCGCGCCCGCCAGAGCGGATCTCGCGAGGGTGCAGCAGGGCGCGCGCGGCACGGGGTGATGCATGAACCGGCACGACCTTCCTGCTCGTTCGACGAAGCCCGGACGACCGGTGCTTCCTGAGGTCTGGATGTTCCTCCTCCGAGAAGAAGCAACCGTGTTTGAGACTACGGAGAGGAGCGCGACGCTCCCGCCGCGCAGTCGAGCAGCCCGGACGGCCGCGTACCTGCAGCGTGCGACTGTGATCAGGCAGCGGTGGCGGTACCCGCTGGCTTCGGCTTGTCGGCCTTGGCTGCCTTGGCTGCCTTTGCGGTCGAGGCCACCGCGGCCGCCCGCTTGGTCGGCTTCTTCGCTATCGCGCGGCGCGGGGAACGTGCCGCTGCGGCCTCCAGCATCCGCTGCTTGCGCCGGGCCGCCCGCGAGGCCTGCGGGTTGCGCAGCATTTCCAGCACGGCCTCCTCGATCGGGCCCTGGTAGGCCAGTTGCCCGAAGGATGCGTCCCCGCCGAGCGCCTCGATGTCTTCGGCGATGGTGACGCCGCCCGAGAAGAGGTCGATCACACGAGGGTGGATGTAGGAGGCGCGGCACACCGCCGGGGTGTTGCCGAGGTAGTGCGCCGTCTCCTGCACCGCGCGGACCACCGCGCGCTTCACCGCGGTGGGTGAGGTCACGGCCTCCTCGGAGACCGCCAGCGCCACCGAGCACAGCACCGTTGCCGACCAGGTGCGGAAATCCTTGGCGCTGATGTCCGCGCCGCCGCTGTTGTCGTGCAGGTAGCGGTTGATGTCCCAGGACTTGACGTCGGTCCAGCCGATCACCTGACCGTCGTCGCCGATGGCCGGGTCCCAGAATCCGAGGAGCTCGGGATTGGGGTCGTCGGGCCGCTCGAGCAGCTCGCGCACCACGGCGGCGACCTGCGGGTCGACGATCGCCCGGTAGGTCTGCTTGCCGCTCTTCGCGCGGTAGTCGAAGGTGACAACGTCGCCGTCGACGACGGTGTGCTCGCGTCGGATGGTCGCCAGCCCGAAGCTGCCGTTGACCTCGGCGTACTCCTCGCTGCCGATGCGGAAGAAACCGATGTCCAGCAGGCGGGCGGCGCACGCCAGGACGCGCGGCTCGGTCAGGCCTTCCTGCGTCAGGTGGTCGGTGACGACGACACGCAGCGCCTGCAGATCGTGGGCGATATCCAGAACGTGGTCGAACTTCTTCAGCTCCTGCTGTCGACGCCATTCCTCGTGGTACCGGTACTGCCGCCGCTTCGCGGCATCCGTGCCCATCGCCTGGATGTGGCCGTTCGCGTGCGGGCTGATCCAGACGTCTTCCCACGCGGGTGGGATGACGAGCGCCTCGATGCGGGCCAGCACGTCGGCGTCGCGCACCTCTTCGCCCGCGGCGTCGACGTAGCCGAACGCCGAACCCCTCCGCACCCGGGTGATCCCCGGGCGGGAGGCGTCGGAGCGCCGCAGGCGTGGCACGGGTCTAGTCCTCGTCGCCCGAGGTCACGTGCATCGCCGACTCCTCGGCGGAGTAGCCGCCGAGGTCGGTGCCGACGTCGTGTGCGACGGTCTCGGCGGTGGTGTCGCTGTGCGCACCCTCGTCGTCCTGGACGAGACGCCCGACCGACACCGGGTCGGTCACCGGCGTGGTGAGGGCGTCGTCCCGCGGGGTCGCGGCGACCGACTCGTCGGTGAGGACGTCCGGCACCTCACGCGCCAGGCGTCCGTCGAGGTCCTCGCCGGTCTCCTCCTCGAGCGCGGTGGTGCCGAAGTCGTTCGCAGCGCGGGCGTGGTCGCGGGGGACGGCCAATTCGTAGGCCTCCTCGCCTTCGGCGCCCTCGGCGACGACGTCGTCGCCTGGGTCCGGGATGCCCTCGGCCTCGAACTCACTGGGCGACTCGGGGATGCGTGACGTCACTTGCGGGTCTCCGCGCTGTCGGTGTCGGCGGGGGTGGCGGCCTCGATCGTCCGCTTGAACTCGGTGAGCGCGTGCTCGACCTTCTTCTGCGGGTCGCTGAACAGCTTGGCGACCAGGTCGCCGGCGATGCCCGCGGGCGGGTCGTACTGGAAGCTGACCTCGACGCCGGTGGTCTCGCCGTGGTCGTCGAAGCGGACGGCGCCGGCGTTGCTGACCGTGCCGTCGACGCTCGCCCATGCGAGCCGGGTGTTCGGGACATCTTCGACGATCTTGGCGTCCCACTCGATGTTCTTGCCGAGCGGGCCGCTGACCGTCCAGTGCGTGAGCTGGGTGTCGCCGCTCTTGGGCTCCACCGACTTCACGTCGTCCATGATCGTCGGGAGGTTGGTCAGCCCGCGCCACCAGGCGTACGCCTTGGCCGCGGAGACGTTGACTTCGAGATAGTGGGTGACAGCACCCATAGGGCAGTTCCTCCTTTGTCGTTCGAACTGGGGACGACGGAGGCTTGCCCGAATCGTCGGGCGGTAAAGCAACCGGTCATACGCCGGTCATGTGGCGAGCGGCACGAAACCGCC
>JAVEDQ010000512.1 GCA_030840885.1 Frankiaceae bacterium | reverse complement strand
GATGCCCTCGCCGGATCCTGGATCGGGTGGCACGGTGTGCTGGTGCTGGTGATCTGGACGGGAGTACTCACGGCGATGGCCGGTCGTGCCTACGTGCGGGACACGGCGAAGTCATGAAGGGCCTGGGAGGCCGGGCGTTGAACCGCACGCAGTTCCTGCCGGGTGCCGACTCGGACAGTTGCGTGGCGGCCGACGGGGACGCCGGGGCCCGGCACGAGCAGATGATGCTCCGGCGCTGGCGGGTGTTCGCCGCGCTGTTCCTGATCTACCTCGGCTACGCGCTGCCGCCGCTGTGGACCGACCACAGCTGGCCCGGCCGGCTCTTCGGCTTCGCGCTGCTACTCACCTTCGTGGGGCTCTACCTCGGGCCGTTGCCGCTCGCCGCCTTCGGCCACCGGCCGACGTGGGCGCCGCGCGTATTCGCGGCGATGTGCGCCGTGCCCGCGGTCTACCTGCTGACCATCGACGGCGGCGGCATCGTCATGGCCACCTACCTCGGCATCGCCGTCGTGCTGCTACTGCCGACGCGCGCCTCCGTCCCCGTGGTCGTCGCCCTGACGGCCGCGATCACCGTCCTGCCGCAGTACGTCGCCTCCTGGGGCGTGCACGGTCTGCAGTTCGGGGTCGGGATCCCGACGCTCCTCGTCGCGCTCGCCATGTTCGGGCTGCGCTCCGGCTTCGCCAACACGACCGCGCTCTACCAGGCCCGCCAGGAGGTCGAGCGGCTCGCCGCCGAGCAGGAGCGGATGCGCATCGCGCGCGACCTGCACGACTTGCTCGGTCACGCACTCACGACCGTCACGATCAAGGCCGAGCTGGCCGCGAAGCTCGCGACGCTCGACCCCGAGCGGGCTGCCCGCGAGATGATCGAGGTCGCCCAGCTGGCCCGCCAGGGGCTCGCCGATGTGCGGTCCACCGTGACGGGCTACCGGGAGATGAGCCTGATCGCCGAACTCGCATCGGCCAAGGAGGTGCTCACCGCGGCCGGGATGACCGCGCAGCTGCCCGCCACGGTCGAGGACGTGCCGATGCAGGCTCGCGAGCTGTTCGGATGGGCCGTCCGGGAGGGCATCACGAACGCCGTGCGGCACAGCCGGGCGTCGCTGGTCCAGGTGGAGCTCGGCCCGACCAGCGTCGAGGTCGTCGACGACGGACGTGGGTGCGCGTCGGAGCAGGCGGCGTCGGAGCAGGCACTGTCCGAAGGCGGCGTCCAGCGCGGGAACGGGCTGGTCGGCCTGGCCGAACGCGCCACTGCGGCGGGCGGTTCCTTCGCGGCCGGGCCGCGACCTGAGGGAGGCTTCCGGCTGCGACTGGACCTGCCATCGGTGCCGAGCACCCGCAGCGGGGCGCCGGAGGCGGTGGTCGCCCGGTGATCCGGCTGCTGCTCGCCGACGACCAGTCGATGGTCCGCGGCGCGCTCGCCGCACTGCTCAGCCTGGACGAAGACCTCGAGGTGGTCGCCGAGGTCGGTCGCGGCGACGAGGTCGTCGAGGCGGCCCGCCGCACGCGGCCGGATGTCGCCCTGCTCGACATCGAGATGCCCGGGATGGACGGGTTGGCTGCCGCGGCTGCGCTGGCCGCCGAGCTGCCGTACCTGCGGGTGCTGATCCTGACGACGTTCGGCCGGCCCGGGTACCTCCGCCGGGCGATGGAGGCCGGCGCGCTCGGCTTCGTGGTCAAGGACGCGCCCGCGGCCGAGCTGGCCGCCGCGGTGCGGCGCACCGCGCGCGGCGAGCGGGTCGTCGACCCGGCGCTCGCCGCGGCCACGCTCGCCGGCGGCGCGAGCCCTTTCACCGGCCGGGAACGCGACGTCCTGGTCGCCTCGCGTGACGGCGCCGCGGTCGCCCAGGTGGCCCGCCGGGTGTTCCTCTCCGAAGGGACCGTGCGCAACTACCTGTCCTCCGCGATCGGCAAGACCGGGACGCGCAACCGCGTCGAGGCGATCCGGGTGGCCGAGGCGCAGGGCTGGCTCTAGCGGGCTCTAGGGCTGGCTCTAGGGCTGGCTCTGACGCCCGGGCCATCGGTGCGGGAACCGGGCCCGGGGTCGGTCGGCCTATAGCCTCGGCGACCATGCGGCTGGGAGTGCTGGATGTGGGGTCGAACACGATCCACCTCCTCGTCGTCGACGCCTATCCCGGTGCCGCGCCGTTGCCTGCAGCCAGCGTCAAGACCCCGCTGCGGCTCTCGCAGCTGCTCAGCGACGACGGGTCGCTCGGCCCCGAGGGCGCGCGCAAGCTCGCGGACACCATGGACGAGGCCCGCCGCGAAGCCGAGGAGCTCGGCGCCGAGGAGCTGCTGGCCTTTGCCACCTCCGCCGTCCGCGACGCCACCAACGCCGCCGAGGTGCTCGCCGACGTCCGGCAGACCACCGGTGTCGACCTGCAGGTGCTGCCCGGCGAGGACGAGGCCCGCCTGACCTTCCTCGCCGTGCGCCGCTGGTTCGGGTGGAGTGCGGGGCGGTTGCTCGCCCTCGACATCGGAGGTGGCTCGCTGGAGGTCGCCTGCGGTCAGGACGAGGATCCCGACGTCGCTGCGAGCCTGCCGCTCGGCGCAAGCCGGTTGACGCGCGACTGGCTGCCCGGCGACCCGCCGAAGCGCTCTGCGGTGGCGGCGCTGCGGAAGTACGCGAAGGCGCAGATGGCGGCGCTGGTGCCGCGGCTCTACGAGCTCGGGGAACCCGACCGGGTCGTCGCCACCAGCAAGACCTTCCGGTCGCTGGCCCGCATCGCCGGGGAGGCGCCGTACAGCAAGGGCCCCTACGTGCGCCGCGTGCTCACCGCCGCCGACGCCGACGCGATCGTGACGCGGTTGGCGAAGATGACGGCGACGCAGCGCGCAGCCCTGCCGGGCGTCTCGGCCGACCGGGCCGGGCAGTTGCTCGCCGGTGCGGTCGTGGCTGCCGAGGCGATGGATCTGCTCGGCGTCGACGAGCTCGACATCTGCCCGTGGGCGCTGCGTGAGGGCGTCATCCTGCGCCGCCTCGACCACCTGCCGCTGTGAGGTTCGGGGTGACTCCCGGGTACCGACCTGCCACACCGAGTCCCGTCCCGCACACGGATAACCTGGATCTGTGATCGAGGGGCCGTCGCCGTCCTCGACGGGGGCCGAGCCCGAGCTCGAGCCGACGTCGACGGCGCCCGCGCGCGCTTCTTCGCGGGCCGAGCCCACGGACGGCGTCGTCGCCCGGGTCCCGACAGCCAAGATCGCGCTGTCGACGGCGTCCACGTACCCGGAGTCGACGGCCAGCGCCTTCGAGATCGCGGCCCGGCTGGGCTACGACGGGGTCGAGGTCATGGTCTGGACCGACCCGGTCAGCCAGGACATCGACGCGTTGCGCCGGCTCTCGGACTACCACGGTGTGCCCGTGCTCGCGATCCACGCCCCCTGCCTGATCATCACGCAGCGGGTGTGGGGCACCGAACCGTGGGTCAAGCTGGTCCGCGCCCAGCAGGCCGCCGA
>JAVEDQ010000493.1 GCA_030840885.1 Frankiaceae bacterium | reverse complement strand
AACAGCACCCGCGGCCGGACGCCGCGGGTCTCCAGAGCGGTGAGCGCGTCCTGCAGATCGGCGAAGAATGCCCGGCCGCGCACGTCGACGACGGCAGCGATGCGCTCGACGGCACCCTGGCTACGGCTGCCCAGGTCGGCCATGGTCGCGAGCAGACCGGGCGGCAGGTTGTCCACGACGAACCAGCCGAGGTCCTCGAGGCATTTCGCGGCCGTGCTACGCCCTGCCCCCGAGAGGCCGGTGATGATCGCGATCTCCAGCAGCGGAGCCGGGGGGACCGGCCTCGGCCGGTCGTCCGCTTCGTCGGTGGCTCC
Source organism: Frankiaceae bacterium (assembly GCA_030840885.1). Classification (GTDB taxonomy): domain Bacteria; phylum Actinomycetota; class Actinomycetes; order Frankiales; family Frankiaceae; genus JAVEDQ01. The sequence continues at coordinate 4,017 of JAVEDQ010000493.1, read as the reverse complement.
GCCGGGCACGGCAACGCTCATCGTTCCCCCCGTGTGCCGACGAGGCGGACCCGTCCGCCGCATCGAATCGTGTAGCTCATAACGCCTTCCGTGATGCTGCCACCGCTGCCGGCAACCCGGGCGGGTCGTCCAGAATTTCCCCGGTCGTGGGGTCGACCGCAGGCTGGTCGGCCGTCCCCGGCGCCCCGGCGCCAGGTGCCAGGGCAGCGACGATGGCCGCGGCCGTCCGGGGCCCGATACCGGACACCTCGGCGGCGATCTCGTCGGCCGTGGCGGCCCGGAGCCGCTTGAGCGAGCCGAAGGTGCGCAGCAGCGTGCGGCGCCGGGTCTCGCCGAGCCCGGGCACGCCGTCCAGGGCCGACTCGGTCATCGACTTCGAACGCTTCTGCCGGTGGTAGGTGATGGCGAACCGGTGTGCCTCGTCGCGGACCCGCTGCAGGAGGTACAGGGCCTCGCTGGTCCGAGGGAGGATCACCGGCTCCGGCTCGCCGGGCAGCCAGACCTCCTCCAGCCGCTTCGCCAGCCCGCACAGGGCGATGTCGGTGATGCCCAGCTCCTCGAACACCGCGGCGGCCGCCTCGACCTGCGGCTGCCCGCCGTCGACGACCACCAGGTTCGGCGGGTACGCGAACTTCGCCGGCCGGTCCGTGGGCGGGGCCGCCGGACCGCTGATCTCGCGGACCTGGACAGCCGGACCCTCGTCGTCGGGCGACGCGGTGTCGGCCTGCTCGCCGACCGCCGACCGCTCGTCCAGGTACCGGAGGAAGCGACGTCGGATCGTCTCGCTGATGCTCGCGACGTCGTTCTGCTCCTGATCGTCGCTCAGGGCTTGGCCGCGGATGGCGAAGCGGCGGTACTCCGACTTCCGGGGCAGCCCGTCCTCGAAGACGACCATGCTCGAGACGACGTTGGTGGTGGCAAGGTTCGAGACGTCGAAGCACTCGATGCGCAGCGGTGCCTCGGGCAGGTCGAGCGCGTCCTGCAGCTCGGCCAGCGCGCGGGAGCGGGCCGTGAGGTCGCTCGCCCGCTTCGTGCGGTGCAGCGCCAGCGTCTGCTTGGCGTTGCGCTCCACCGTCTCGAGCAGGCTGCGCTTGTCGCCCCGCTGCGGCACGCGCAGGTCGACACGTGAGCCCCGCTGCAGGGCGAGCAGTTCGCCGACCACGGCGGAGTCGGCGGGCAGCGTGGGGACGAGCACCTCGCGCGGGACCTCGTATCCGTCGACCAGATAAGCCTGGGAGAGAAAGCTCTCCACCAGGTCGGGCAGGCTCTCGCCCTCGAGCTTGTCCACCACGTAGCCGCGCTGACCGCGGACCCGGCCGCCGCGGACGTGGAAGATCGCCACCGCGGCCTCGAGCTCGTCCTCGGCGAAGGCGACGGTGTCGGCGTCGGTGCCGTCGGGCAGGACCACCGCCTGCTTCTCGATGGCGCGGCGGAGGGCACCGATGTCGTCCCGCAGCCGGGCCGCCCGCTCGTACTCCTGCGCGGCGGCGGCCTCCCGCATGTCGGCCTCGAGCCGCTTGAGGAAGCGCGTGGTCGAGCCGGCGAGGAAGTCGCAGAAGTCCTCGACGATCTCGCGGTGCTGCCCGGCGTCGACCTTGCCGACGCAGGGGGCGGAGCACTTGTCGATGTAGCCCAGCAGGCAGGGCCGGCCGACCTGACCGGCCCGCTTGAACACCCCGTTGCTGCAGGTCCGGGCCGGGAAGACGCGGAGCAGCAGGTCGAGGGTCTCGCGGATGGCCCAGGCGTGGGCGTAGGGCCCGAAGTACCGGACGCCCTTGCGCTTGGCGCCGCGCATGACCTGAAGGCGCGGGAACTCGTCGCCCAAGGTGACCGCGAGCCATGGGTAGGACTTGTCGTCGCGGTACTTGACGTTGAAGCGGGGGTCGAACTGCTTGATCCACGTGTACTCGAGCTGCAGCGCCTCGACCTCGGTGGTGACCACCGTCCACTCCACGGCACGGGCCGTCGCCACCATCTGCGCGGTCCGGGGATGCAGGTCGCCGGTGAAGTAGGAATTCAGCCGACTGCGCAGGCTCTTCGCCTTGCCGACGTAGATGACCCGGTCGGAGGCGTCCCGGAATTTGTAGACGCCGGGCGACTCCGGGATGGAGCCGGGCGGCGGGCGCCAGCCCCGGACCGAACCCGTCGCCCCTGCTGCCGCACCCACTCCCCGAGACTATGTGGGGGCACCGACATCATCTTTGCGAAGCGGCCCGCCCGTCTCGCCACCCCGCGCAGGCGGTCGGAGCCACCCGTGCCAGACTGGTCCGGCCAGGAACCGCCCGGCCCGCGAGGGACTCGTGGGCGACGGATGGCAGGGGGTCTCGTGGGCAGCACGGACGGGTCGACGGCCGGCTCGGGAGCCGCACAGTCAGATCCTGATGTCGTGGTCCACGTGGACGTCGACGACGTGGCCGGCATTCCGGGGGCCCGCCGCCCGGAGATCCTGCGCAGCGGCAAGCGGACGATCCTGCAGTTCTCCTGGGACCGGGCGGACCCGCTCGCCGTGCGGCTCGAGCTGAGCAGCACTCCGGACCACCCGGCGCTGCCGCGCGGACGGTGGATCGTGTTGCGCGACTTCCTCCGTTACGGCCTCGAGGAGCCGACCGGTGACGGCGCCGTCCGCATCAGCCCGGAACCGGCCAGCGGTGCGGTGTCGTTCCGGCTCGCCCGCGACGGCCGCCCGGCCTGGGTGCGGGCCCCGGGCGACACCGTCCGCGCGTTCCTCGATCGGACCGAGGCGATCCTGCCGTCGGGCGAGGAGTCCTCCGAGGAGGCGCTCGATGCGCTGATCAAGGCGCTGTTGCGGGCCTGAACTCATCGGTGGAAACGCGGCTCCGATAGGCGCCCATGCCTCGTCCTCAGGTCAGCATCGCGGTTGCCATGTGGGACCGGTGCGAGGTGGGCGTCTGATGAAGGCAGTCATCCTCGCGGGCGGGCTTGGCAGTCGGCTGGCCGAGGAGACGTCCGTGCGGCCGAAGCCCATGGTCGAGATCGGCGGCAAGCCGCTGTTGTGGCACTTGCTGAAGATCCTCGGCACGCAGGGCATCGACGACTTCGTGATCTGCACCGGGTACAAGGGCTACCTGATCAAGGAGTACTTCGCCAACTACCTGTTCCACACCGCCGACTTCACCGTCGACCTGAAGAACGGGCGGGTCGAGATGCACGATGGCCACGTCGACCCATGGCGGGTCTCGATCATCGACACCGGCGAGCAGACCAACACCGGCGGGCGCATCCGACGCATACGGCACCTGCTGGACGACTCCGACGAGCCGTTCCTCCTCACCTACGGTGACGGCCTCGCGGACGTCGACCTGGGCGCGCTCCGCCGCTTCCATGACGCACACGGCCGCCGCGCCACCGTCACTGCGGTCCAGCCACCCGGCCGTTTCGGTGCCCTCTCCCTCGACGGCGACGCGGTCACCCGCTTCACCGAAAAGCCGCAAGGTGACGGCGCATGGATCAGCGGGGGCTTCTTCCTGCTGGACCCCTCGGTCGTCGACCTGATCGAGGACGACGACACGTCATGGGAGAGCGGGCCGCTCGAGCAGCTCGCCGCCGCCGGCCAGCTGGCCGCGTACCGCCACGACGGCTACTTCCAGCCCTGCGACACCCTGCGCGACAAGCACGTGCTGGAGCGACTCTGGGACACCGGGAAGGCGCCGTGGCGGAACTGGTGAGCAGCCTTGCCGGGCGACGGGTTCTGGTCACCGGCTCGACCGGTTTCAAGGGGTCCTGGCTCTGCCTGGCTTTGGCCCGCGCCGGGGCGGAAGTGACCGGCCTGGCCCTGGACCCCCCAACGGAGCCGTCGTTGTTCGACCGCGCCGGCATCGGCGATCTGCTCGTGGCGGACGTCCGGGCCGACATCCGCGACCGCGTCGCTTTGCGCCGCACCGTGGCCGCCTGCCGGCCGGAGCTGGTTTTCCACCTCGCCGCGCAACCGCTGGTGAGGCGGTCCTATCTGGACCCAGCCGAAACCTTCGACGTCAACGTCGGCGGCACGGTGGCACT
>JAVEDQ010000458.1 GCA_030840885.1 Frankiaceae bacterium | reverse complement strand
TTCGACGCGCTGCGTGACCCGGCGCAGCAGCACGCGAAGATCCTCGTGGACCCGTCGCTGAGCTGAACTCAGTTGCTGACGGAAACCCCGTCCGCGGCCGCGCGCAGTTCCGCGATGTCGAGCTTGATCATCTGCAGCATCGCCTGCATCGCCCGATGGGCGCGCTCGGGGTCCGGGTCGCCCAACAGGGCGTCCATACCGTCGGGGATGACCTGCCAGGAGACGCCGAACTTGTCCCGGCACCAGCCGCACTGCACTTCCTGCCCACCGTCGGCGGTCAGCTTCTCCCAGTAGTAGTCGACCTCGGCCTGGTCCTTGCACGTGATCAGGAACGAAACGGCCTCACTGAACGGGAACTCGGGTCCGCCGTTGATGCCGGTGAAGCGGTTGCCGTCGAGCTCCCAGTCGATGGTCATCACGGTTCCCGCGACACCGGGGCTGTCCTCGGGGTAGCGGGTGACGCCGTGGATCGTCGAGTTCGGGAAGACGGAGACGTAGAACTCCGCCGCCTGTTCGGCGTTGCCGTCGAACCAGAGGTTGGGCGTGATCGTCGTCGGCATGAGGATCCCCTTCGGCTTCGGACGGCCCGCTCCTCGGGCCGGCCCATGTTCTGAAGACGTCGCCCCGATCCTGAACTCATCGCCGTCTTGGAGTCGTCGGTGGCGTCGGCGGCCTGACGAATTCAAGTCGGTCCCGGCTGCCGTCGATCTTGCCTGTGACCGGAAAGGATTTCGGTCGGGCAGAACAGGCCGGAGGCCGACGTGCAGCAGATCGCCGTTCCCGTGGTGAGTGCCGTCGTTCCGGTCCAGAGCACCCCTGCGGATGCGGCGGGTCCGTCAACGACGCGGACGCCCGACGCCCTCCCGCCCGCGAGCAGCGACGTCCACCTGCTGCGACGCCCGGTGTTCCACCCCGACCTGTCGTTGGCCGGCTACGGCCTGCTGGTCGACAGCCAGGCGGCCACCGACGCCGACCGCACGGCCGGCCTCGTCAGCGCGCTCCAGGAGGCACCGACCAGCGTCCTGGGCGGCGGTGGGGTACTGCTGGTCCGGCTGACCCTGCCGCTGCTGCTCGGAGAAGCCGAACTGCCCGCCCCGGACGGTCTCCTGCTGCTCGAGGTCGACGAGGCCGACCTCGACCTGCCCGGCGCCGTCCCGGGCCGTACCGCCGCCGTGGTCGAGGGTTTGCGCGGTCTCGCGGCTGCCGGGCACGTGCTGTGCCTCGTCGGGACGGTGTGGAGCCCGTCGCTGCGTCCGCTGCTGTCGCTGTTCCGGCTGGCGCGCGTCGACATCTCGCGCGTGGGCTCCGCCGGGTTGACCGCGCTCGCCATTCGGCTGCGTGAGCACGAGACCGCCCTGTTCGTCACCGAGGTCGCGACGCTCGGCCACCTCGACGCGTGCCGCCGGGTCAAGGCCCGGCTCGTGGCCGGTGAGCTCGTCAGCCGCCCGCCCGTGGTCCCCGACGAGGCGCTCAGCCCCGGGCACGTCGCCTGTCTGCGGCTGGCCGCCGCTCTGGTCCGGCCCGACGTGGACCTGACCGAGATCGAGCTCGCTGTGCGCTCCGACCCGGCGCTGACCATGCGGGTTCTCAAGGCGGTCAATGCCGCCTCGGGCGGTCTGCGGCAGCGCGTCAGCTCCATCCGCCAGGCGGTCGTACTGCTCGGACCACGGGTTCTCCTGGCCTCGGTGTTGACCGCGGGCCTGCTGCAGGGCGGCGCGACCTGCCCGCCCGAGGCCGTCGAGGCCCTCCTGGTCCGCGCGCACATGTGCGAGCTGCTCGCGACCATCACCGTGCCGAACGCCGATCCGGCCGAGCCTGCCCTCGACGGCAGCTCCGCCTTCACCGTCGGTCTCGTCGCCGCGCTCGACGGTCTGCTGGGCGCGCCACTCGAGGACATCGTCGCCGAACTGCCGGTCGACGAGCCGGTCGAGTCCGCCGTGCTGCGCCACAGCGGCCGGCTCGGCGCCGTGCTCGCCGATGTGCTGGCCTACGAAGCCGGGACGGCGCCCCAGCACTCCGACCTGGCGACCCTGCGCACGCTGTACCTGGCGTCGCTGTCGTGGGCGGCCCCGCTGGTCGCCGGCGCGCCCGCCTGATCTTGCAGGTGTTCAGCAACGGGGTCTGGCAGCCGACAACAGAATGGTGAGACGAGGACGCGTCCGTGGCCCCGGCCTCGTGCCGGGCGCCCGCCGTCCCGCCGACGACCTGCCACCGAGCGTTGCGAGAGCCGCCTCACCCCCGGCCGACGACAGCATCCACCTCGGGCGGCAGCCGGTCTTCGACGTCGACCTCACCGTCGTCGGTTACGAGTTGCTGTTCCGCAGCGCGGGCAGCACCAGCGCGCAGATCTCCGATCCCGAGCAGGCCACGGCTGACGTGATGGTCAAGACCTTCACCGACTTCGGCCTCGAGACCGTCGTGGGCTCCAAGCTCGCGTTCGTCAACCTCCCCCGCGGCTTCCTCACCGGGAACAAGCTGCTGCCGTTCCCGCCGCAGGGCGTCGTGCTCGAAGTCCTGGAGGACGTCGTCGCCGACCGCCAGGTGCTCGAGGGCATGCGTCAGCTGCGGGCGGCTGGCTACCGCTTCGCGCTCGACGACTTCGTGTGGTCCGACGCCACCGAGCCACTGATCGAGCTGTGCGACTACGTCAAGATCGACGTGCTCGTCTCCACGCCCGCCGAGGTCACCGACCTCGTCCGGCGGCTCCGCCCCTACGACGTGCACCTGCTGGCGGAGAAGGTCGAGACCGAGGAGCAGTTCCAGTTCTGCCGCTCGCTGTCGTTCGAACTGTTCCAGGGCTACCTGCTCTCCCGGCCGACCGTGCTGACCCGTCGTTCGCTGGACTCGACGCGGCTGGCGTGTCTCCGACTGCTCGCCGTGCTGGCCAGCGAGGAGTTCAACGTCGCCGACGCCGAGGCCGCGATCCGCTCGGACCCCGGCCTGACCTTCCGCATCCTGCGGACCGTCAACTCGGCGAGCTCGGGACTGCGCCGCACCATCTCCTCGGTGCGCGAGGCGGTCATCCTGCTCGGTCCACGGGCCCTGATCGGCTGGGTCCTGCTGATGAGCATGTCCGGCGCCGATGCCGGCAGCGGCGCCGCGGTCAACGTCGACGTGGCCCTGACGCGAGCGCGCATGTGCGAGCTGCTCGCCGCCCGCGCCGACGTCTCCGCCGACGTCGCGTTCACCGCCGGCCTCGTCTCCAGCCTCGACCTGCTGCTGGGGATGCCGCTGGACGAGGCCGTCAGCGACCTGCCGCTGGACGCCGAGGTTTGCGCGGCCGTCCTCGAGCACCGCGGGCCGCTGGGTGTCCTGCTGGCCGACGTGCTGGCCTACGAGAACTCGACACAGCCGCAGCTGCTCGGCATCGGCGAGGCACGGCCGGCCTATCTGGCCGCTCTCACCTGGACCCGGACGGTCCTGGCCCGGGCCGAGGAATGAACCCGGTGGGCCGCACGTCCGCGCGCGGACATGCGGGTGAGTGGGGAACCACCGTGGAATGGCCGGACATGCTTCAGCGCTGTGTGTCAGCATGGCGGAGGTGGTGAGGAAGCCTCGAGCAGCTGACATGGCTGCCGCATCGGTCCGGTCCGCGGACGGGACCTCGGCTTGGCGCGCCCGGCGGGTCTGGATCTACGAGATCGCCGTCATCGCATTCGGGTACTGGCTCTACTCGCTCATCCGCAACTCGGTGACCGCGGCCGAGTCCGATGCGATCGCGCACGCCCACGACGTCGTCTCGTTCGAGCGCACGCTCGGCCTGTACCACGAGAAGATCATCAACGGCTTCGTCGCCGACCACTCGTGGCTCGCCTACGTCTGCAACTACTACTACGCGACCCTGCACTTCATCGTGACCATCAGCGTCGGCGTCTGGCTCTACCGGCGTCACCCGCTGCACGCCCGCCAGCTGCGCAACTCGTGGTATCTGATGAACCTGCTCGCGCTGTTCGGCTTCGCGTTCTTCCCGCTCGCGCCGCCGCGGCTGCTCCCCAACGGGGGCTATACCGACACCGTCGTCGCCTTCCACACCTGGGGTTCATGGGGCGACCAGTCGGTCTCCTCGCACAGCAACCTCTACGCGGCGATGCCGTCGATGCACATCGGCTGGTCACTGTGGGTAGCGATCTCGGTGGTGTTCCTGGCCCGTCGGACGTCGGTCCGGTTGCTCGCGGCGCTGTATCCGTGCGCCACGTTGTTCGTCATCATCGGTACCGGCAACCACTACTGGCTCGACGCCGTGGGCGGCGCGGCCGCGTGCCT
>JAVEDQ010000432.1 GCA_030840885.1 Frankiaceae bacterium | reverse complement strand
GGCTACGCTCGGTGATCCGCTTCACGCGGCAGGCTGCGCCCGAACAGTCCCCGCTTCTGCGGGACACCGAGCGCGGCACCCGGCTACCAGGCGGCGTCCACATCGATGGCGTTCGCGGCCCTCTCCTCGGTGCTGCGGCGGCCGTCGGGTTCGCCGTCGGCGCGCGAGGCCGCACCCCCCTCGTCCGACGCTCGCTGATCTCGGCAGCGGCCCTCTCGGCGTTGCCGGCTGTGGTCCTTGTCGCCGTCGGCGCCGGGCTCGGGTTCCTCATGCGCGCGCTTCGCGGTTGGGGGCAGGAGATGGAGCGGAAGGGGTCGTGGCCGGACGTCCTGGGCCCACTGAACCCAGGATCTCCGGCATCAGGCGCTGGAGAGGCCCCAGCCTCGTGACGCTCGCCGCATCGCCGAAGCTGTGTGGGCTCGCGCCGGTTCCACCCGGCGGAAGCCCGCACAGGTTCCGCATCCGGAAGCGACCCTCAGCCGAAGAACACCCTCAGCCGAAGAAGACCTCGGCCTCCGCGTAGCGCTCCACCGGCACCGTCTTGAGCTCCTTCGTCGCCTCGGCCAGCGGCACCCGGACGATGTCGGTGCCCCGCAGCGCGACCATGACGCCCCAGTCGCCGGCCAGGGCGGCGTCGATCGCGTGGAGGCCGAAGCGGGTCGCGAGCACCCGGTCGAAGGGCGTCGGGGTGCCGCCGCGCTGGATGTGGCCGAGCACGGTCGTGCGGGCCTCGTGGCCGGTGCGGGACGCGATCTCGGACTCCAACCGCTGCCCGATGCCGCCGAGCCGCGCGTGGCCGAACGCGTCGACCTCCCCGCCGCCCGCCATCTGGAGCGTGCCCTCCACGGGCACCGCGCCCTCGGCGACGACCACGATCGGTGCGTACCGCTTGGTCGCGAAGCGCCGGTTGACGTAGTCGCAGACCTGCTCGATGTCGAATGGGCGCTCGGGGATGAGGATGACGTTGGCACCACCGGCCATGCCGCTGTGCAGCGCGATCCACCCCGCGTGACGGCCCATCACCTCGCAGATGAGCGTGCGGCGGTGGCTCTCCGCGGTGGTGTGCAGCCGGTCGATCGCTTCGGTCGCTATGGTCACCGCGGTGTCGAAGCCGAACGTGTAGTCAGTGGCGCCGAGGTCGTTGTCGATCGTCTTCGGCACCCCGACGACCTGCACCCCGTCGTCGTGCAGCCGCTTCGCGACGCCCAAGGTGTCCTCGCCGCCGATGGCCACGATCGCCTCGACGCCGAGGTCGTCCAGCGAGGCCCGGAGCCGGTCGACGCCACCGCGGTCCTTGTACGGGTTGGTCCGGCTCGAACCGAGGATGGTGCCGCCGCGGGGCAGGATCCCGCGGACGGCGTCCACGTCGAGCGGCGTCACGTCACCCTCGACGGCACCGCGCCAGCCGTCGCGGAATCCGACGAACTCGTGCCCGCCGATCTGGACGCCCTTGCGGACGACGGCCCGGATGACGGCATTGAGGCCGGGGCAGTCTCCCCCGCCGGTCAGCACTCCGATACGCACGTTCGAAGGCTAGACCGGGCGGCTCCGGTGTCGCTGGGCGGGGCGCAATGATCTGTGTCGGATCGGGATGTCGGTATCCGTCGGTCGGTAAGTTTCGGCTGTGTCCCTCCAGCGCGTTCGGCGCCCTGCCCCCGTACCGACGCGACGTCGCTCGGCCGCCCTGCTCAGCCTCGCCACGCTCGCGCTCGCCGCCGCGTGCTCGAGCGGCAGCTCGAACACCCCCGGCGCGGCTCCCGGGAGCGCCGGCCCGTCCTCCAGCGGCGGTCCGACGACGGTCGCCGCCCCCGCCCCGCTCCCGGAGTTGCCGGGCGGTGGCCGGACACTGTTCCCGGAGCACCGCGTCATCGCCTACTACGGCAGCGGGGAGTTTCCCGGCCTCGGCGTCCTCGGCCAGAAGTCGCCGCAGGCCTCGGCCGACGCGATCATCAAGCAGGCGGCGGGCTACGCGCCGGCGGGACGCAAGATCCTGCCGGCGATGGAGCTGATCACCACCGTTGCCCTGGCCTCCCCCGGCCCCACCGGGACCTACTCCTCCAACGGCAAAACCGACGTCGTGCAGAAGTACCTCGACGTCGCGCGCAAGAACAAGATGATGCTGATCCTCGACTTCCAGCCCGGGCAGGGCGAGTTCCTGCCGCAGGTGAAGCGGTTCGAGAAGTTCCTGACGCAGCCCGACGTCGGCGTCGCCCTCGACGCCGAGTGGCGGATGAAGAAGGGCCAGATCCCCGGCAAGACCTACGGGTCGGCGACCGCCGCCGAGATCAACGGGGTGTCGGACTACGTCGCCGGGCTGGTCAAGGCCAACAACCTGCCGGAGAAGCTCTTCCTGGTGCACCAGTTCCGGCTGGACATGCTCCCGGACCGGGAGAAGATCGTCCCGCGGGAGGGGCTGGCTGTCGTCTTCCACGCCGACGGCTTCGGGCCGCAGAAGGAGAAGAAGGAGGTCTACAAGGCGCTCGCGCTGCCCGGGCCTCCGTTCCACATCGGCTTCAAGCTGTTCTACAAGGCCGACACCGGGTTGATGACGCCG
>JAVEDQ010000415.1 GCA_030840885.1 Frankiaceae bacterium | reverse complement strand
CGGCCGGTGCCACCTTCTCGAGGAGGGCGAGGTCGTCGTGGGTCAGCGTCACGTCGACGGCGGAGACGTTCTCCTCGAGGTTGGCGGTACGCCGCGTGCCCGGGATCGGGACGAGGTCCTCACCCTGTGAGAGGACCCAGGCCAGAGCGAGCTGGCTCGGCGTCACGCCCTTCTGCTTCGCGATCTCGATGACCTGGTCGAGCACGTCGAGGTTCTTCTGGAAGTTCTCGCCCTGGAAGCGGGGCGAGCTCCGGCGGAAGTCGTCCTCGGCGAAATCGTCGACCGATCGGATGTTGCCGGAGAGGAACCCGCGGCCCAGCGGGGAGTAGGGCACGAAGCCGATGCCGAGCTCACGCACGGTCGCCAGCACGCCGTTGTCCTCGACGTCGCGGGTGAACAGCGAGTACTCGGTCTGCACCGCCGACAACGGGGCGGTGGCGTGCGCCCGTCGGATCGTCTCCGGGGAGGCCTCGCTGATGCCGAGGTAGCGGAGCTTGCCGGCGGCGACGAGCTCGCCGAGCGCCCCGAAGGTCTCCTCGATCGGCGTGTCCGGGTCGACGCGGTGCTGGTAATAGAGGTCGATGCTGTCGACGCCGAGCCGCTGCAGCGAGCCGTCGACCGAGCTGCGGATGTACTCCGGCGTGCCGTTGGCCTTCCCGGTCCGCTTGCCGTCGACGAGTTCGTTGCCGAACTTCGTCGCGAGCACGACCTCGTCGCGGCGGGAGGCGATGGCCTGCCCGACGAGACGCTCGTTGGTGAAGGGGCCGTAGGCGTCGGCGGTGTCGAGCAGGGTCACGCCGAGGTCGAGCGCCCGCGTGATCGTGGTGGTCGACTCGGCGTCGTCAAAGGGGCCGTAGAAGGCGCTCATGCCCATGCAGCCGAGTCCTTCGGCGCTGACGATGAGTCCCTGCTGGCCGAGGTGTCGTGTGTTCATGTGGACTGACCTACCCGAGGCGACGGAACCTGCACGGGCGGCAGCGGCGGTCGGCTCAGAGGTCAGGACACGTCGATGCCGGGCCGGGGACGGCCGGCCATCGCCAGGACCAGATCGGCGGCCTCGGCTTCGATCAGACGGCCGTCGCCGTAGGTCCAGTCGAGGTCGGTGGCGGTGAATCTGCGGCCTTCGATCTTCGTTCCGAACCGCTCATGCACGCCACCGGAGGTGAAGCCGTCGAGCACGATCCGGGTCGCCTCGTCGCTCGCCGTGCGGGGGAGGCCGACGGCGGCGGTGACGTCGAGGCCGTGGATGACGACGTGGCTGAGGGCACCGGCGGCGCCCCCACCTGGTGGCGCCCACTGCGCCATCGTCGGGCTGCGGAGGCTGTCGAGGAGTGCGTCCAGCGGTAACTCGCCGTCGCGGAGCGCGATCGTGTCGGACAGGGTCTGGAAGTCGTAGGCCACCGCGGCGAGCTCGGCCTGGAACGCAGGGCCGTCATAGCGGGCGGCCATCGTCAGGTGGGCGATCACGTTGCGCACCGTCCACCCGTCGCACAGCGAGGCGAGGTCGCCGACCGTCGGTTGCTGCCCTTCCAGCGCGTCGGCCAGGGCCCGGAACTGCGGCCCGACCAACGACTGCACGTCCGCGGTGCCGTGGGGGAGTTGCTCGGTGGTCATGATGTTGTCTGCCCTTCGGTGGGGAGGTGGCGGGTCTGCTCGTTCGCCAGCCGACGCAGGTATGCGGCGGCACGGTCGAGGCTGGTCTCGAAGCCGGCGCGCGCCTGCGGGGCCCGGTACTGCGGCGGTACGCCGGTCTGGCGGGTGATCACTTCGGTGGTGCCGTCGCCGAGGTCGTCGAACGTGATCGTGGTCAGCATTCCGGAGTCGACTTCCCGCCAGACCAGCAGCGAAGGCGGATCAACCTCCTCGTAGACGGCCCGCATGGTGTGCTCGCTCCCGAGCGCGTCGCTGACGATCGTGGTCTCGAAGGCGCCGCCTGGACGGAGGTCGACGACGATGCGCGCCTCCGGCGTGTGGGTGCCGTCGGGGCCCCAGAACCGGGCGAGGTGGGCAGGTGTCGTCATGCATGTGAACACCAGATCCCGCGGGCAGGCATGAACCCGGCGATAGGTGAACTCGTCGATCGCGTCCGTCACGGCCGGTCCTCGCCGTGCCCGGTCGCCGTTAATTCCGCCAGGTGGACCGCCAGGCGATCGTGGCGTTCCACCCAGATCTGGCGCTGCTCCGCGATCCACCCGAGTGCCGAGTCGAGGCGTTCGACTTCCAACCGACACGGCCGTGACTGGGCCGCCACCCGACGCGAGATCAGGCCCGCGCCCTCCAGCACCTTGAGATGCTTCGAGATCGCCTGCTGGCTCAGGTCGAACGGCTGGGCTAGATCACCGACGGTCGCCTCGCCCTCGGCGAGCCTGGAGAGCAGCGCGAGCCGGGTGGGATCGGCGAGAGCCGCGAACGTCCGGGTCAGTTCTATGGCTTCCGGCAACGCGACCCCCTTGTTGTACAACCGCCTAGATGAACAACCTAGCAGGTGTGCATCGGTGGCGTACGGGGGCCGGGGGATGGGCATCCGGGCGGGAGCGTTGGTGACTCCGTGGTGCTCGCCTATCCGCACCGTCCCGATTACTTGCCTTGGGTCGTCAAACTGGTGACAGCAGGTGGCCAAGGCCGACGAGTCGGAAGACTGTCGCTTGCCGCGGCCTGGCGCCGCGAACTTTCAGGCCGCGTCCACGTGCGGCGAGCCGGGTGAACGTGCTCGCCAACAGCCCGAGCGTGTGCGCCTCACAGAAAGTCACGTCTGCGAAGTCGACCACGACATCGTCCAATCTGTCCCAGCGGGCCACGTTCAGCGCCGCGCGCAGCTGCGGCAACGTCATCAGGTCCAGCTCGCCGCGCAGGGAAACCACGACGGCGTCGGCGGTGTCTTCGAGCATCACCCCGGCAAGGTTGACGATCATTTGGTTCTCCCAGACTCGTAGGGAGGCCGACAAACTTCCGGTGCCCCCAGCAGCGTCGCTTCTGGCGCTGTCTTGCTACCAGTCTGTGCGGGTGCCCCCTGAAATGACTAGTTGGACAACAGTCCTAGTACCTATGTCCTTATGGCCCCACTCCGCCCACGTCGACCTCTGACCTCCAGAGGTGGCCACCGGCGGTCTTTGCCGGTCAGTGGCGAGCACTCACGGGGAAGAAAATGGCTTTGACCTGCGCAAACGCATCGAATAGAGCGTTCGACGAGCGGAGCGGGGTGCCATG
>JAVEDQ010000403.1 GCA_030840885.1 Frankiaceae bacterium | reverse complement strand
GAGGAGCGGGGTCTGCCGCTCGACGTGAACAAGCGTTCGCCCTATTCGATCGACCAGAATCTCTGGGGCCGCACCGCCGAGTGCGGCATCCTCGAGGACCCGTGGGCGCAGCCGCCGGAGGACGTCTACGTCTACACGGCCGATCCCGTGACGGCCCGCGAACCGGACGAGGTCACCATCAGCTTCGTCGACGGCGTGCCGACCGCGCTGGACGGCCGGACGCTGTCGCTGGTCGACCTCATCGCCGAGCTCAACACCCGCGCGGGGGCGCAGGGGATCGGGCGCAACGACCTCGTCGAAGACCGGCTCGTCGGCATCAAGAGCCGCGAGATCTACGAGTGCCCGGGGGCGATGACGCTGCTCGTGGCCCACCGCGACCTCGAGGACCTCACGCTGGAGCGCGACCTCGCCCGCTACAAGCGCGGCGTCGACCAGCGCTGGGGCGAGCTGGTCTACGACGGGCTCTGGTACAGCCCGCTGAAGGCCTCGCTCGACGCCTTCCTGGCCAACGCCGCCGTCCACGTCACCGGCGACGTCCGCATCCGGCTCGCCGCCGGGACGCCGACGGTCGTCGGCCGGCGCAGCGACGAGAGCCTGTACGACTTCGCCCTCGCGACCTACGACGCCGGCGACACCTTCGACCAGCGCGACGCCAAGGGCTTCGTCGACCTCTGGGGCCTGCCGTCCCGGGTCTGGTCGTCCCGTGAGCAGCGGCTGGCGCGCTGATGGTGGACCCGGCGACGAACAGCGAAGCCCGCCATCCCACCGTCGCGGACGCCGCTCCGGCGACGCGGCTGTGGGGCGGGCGGTTCAGCGCGTCGCCCTCGGAGGCGCTGGCCAAGCTCTCGGTCAGCGTCCAGTTCGACTGGCGGCTGGCCCCGCACGACCTGGCCAGCAGCCGCGCCCACGCGCGTGTGCTGCACCGGGCGCAGCTGCTCACCGACGACGAGCTCTCGGCCATGCTCGGCGCGCTCGACGCCCTCGAGGACGACGTCCGCTCCGGGACGTTCCGGCCGACCATCGAGGACGAGGACGTGCACACCGCCCTCGAGCGGGGGTTGCTGGAGCGGCTCGGATCCACCGGCGGCAAGCTCCGGGCAGGTCGCAGCCGCAACGACCAGATCGCGACCGACCTCCGCCTCTACCTGAGGGTGGCGGTGCGGCAGCTCGCGGTCGCGCTCCTCGACCTCGCCGAGGCGTTGAGCGACCAGGCCGACCGGCACGTCGACACCCCGGCGCCGGGGATGACGCATCTGCAGCACGCGCAGCCGGTCTCCTTCGGCCACCAGCTGCTCGCCCACGTCCAGCCGCTGCTTCGGGACGTGTCCCGGTTGCGGGACTGGGACGTCCGCGCGGCGGTCAGCCCGCTCGGCGCGGGTGCGCTCGCCGGCTCGTCGCTGCCGCTCGACCCGGCGCGTACCGCCGCCGAGCTCGGCTTCACCGGCGTCACCGAGAACAGCATCGACGCGGTCAGCGACCGCGACTTCGCGGCCGAGTTCCTGTTCGTCGCCGCCCTTGCCGGTGTGCACCTGTCGCGCATCGGCGAGGAGATGGTGCTCTGGACCACCAGCGAGTTCGGGTGGATCGAGCTCGACGACCGGTACGCCACCGGGTCGTCGATCATGCCGCAGAAGAAGAACCCGGACGTCGCCGAACTGGCCCGCGGCAAGTCGGGGCGCCTCATCGGCTCGCTGGTCACCCTGCTGACCGTGCTCAAGGGACTGCCGCTGGCCTACGACCGCGACCTGCAGGAGGACAAGGAGCCGGTCTTCGACGCGATCGACACCCTCGCGACCGTGCTTCCCGCGCTGACCGGGACGATCGGCACGATGACGGTGCGCGCCGACCGGATGTCGGCGTCGGCGCCGAGCGGGTTCAGCCTCGCCACCGACGTCGCCGAGCACCTCGTCCGGCAAGGCGTCCCGTTCCGCGACGCGCACGAAGCGGTCGGGCACCTCGTCGTCTGGTGTTCGTCGCACGACGTGGACCTGCACGAGGTCTCCGACGCCGACCTCGCGGCCATCAGCCCGCACCTGACGCCGGAGGTACGGGCGGTGCTCTCGGTCCCCGGTGCGCTGGCCGCGCGTTCGGCACCGGGCGGCACAGCGCCGTCGCGGGTACGCGAGCAGCTCGACCGGGTGCGGCGGGCGATCACCGACGGCCGGGCGTGGGCGACAGCCGGCTGACCGGCCCTCAGGAGGTCCTGCCACGGGCGTTCTACGACCGACCGGTCCTCGACGTCGCCGCCGACCTGCTCGGCTGCATCGTCGAGACCCGGGTCGTCGAGACCGGGGTTGTCGAGACCGGGGTCGCCGAGACCGGGGTCGGGGAGGGTCGGCTCGGCGTCCGGTTGACCGAGGTCGAGGCCTACGCCGGCCCGGACGATCCGGGTTCGCACGCCTTCCGCGGGCCGACCCCACGGACCGAGATCATGTTCGGCCCGCCCGGGCACGCCTACGTCTACTTCAGCTACGGCATGCACTGGTGCATGAACCTCGTCTGCGGTCCGCCGGGCACGGCTTCGGCGGTGCTGCTGCGGGCGGGCGCGCTCGTCCTGCCCTCGGAGCCGGGCCGAGCCGAAGCGGTCGAGCAGCTCGCCGCCGACCGACGTCCCGGCATCCGGCCGGTCGACCGCGCCCGCGGCCCGGCCCGGGTGACCAAGCTGCTCGGGGTGGACCGGCGCTTCAACGGCGCCGACGTCACCGCTGCCGGCGGCGAGCTTCGGCTTCGGCCCGCCGAACCAGCTGCAGCGACGGTCGTGCGAACCGGACCGCGGGTCGGGCTCTCCGCGGGCGCAGACCGGCCGTGGCGGTTCTGGCTGGAAGGCGAGCCGACCGTCAGCGCGTACCGGGCCGGAAAACCACCCCGAGCTCGGCAGCTCCCCGAACGTGACCACGGCAGTCGTTGAGAACCGTCGTCAGTCGACGCCCGCGATGTCGGCGTGCTGCTGCCGTAGCTCCCGCTTGAGGATCTTGCCGCTCGGGTTCTTCGGTAGGGCGTCGGCGAGCACGACGTACTTCGGCTGCTTGTAGCCGGCCAGCCGCTGCTGCGCGTGCTCCCGGACCGCCTGCTCGGTCAACGCGGCGTCCGCCTTCGGGACGACGACGGCGGTCACGGCCTCGATCCACCGCGGGTGCGAGACGCCGAAGACCGCCACCTCCGCGACCCCGTCGAGTTCGTAGAGCGCTTCCTCCACCTCACGGCTGGCCACGTTCTCGCCACCGGTCTTGATCATGTCCTTCTTGCGGTCGACGACGGACAGGTAACCGTCCGGGGTCATCACGCCGAGGTCGCCGGAGTGGAACCAGCCGTTGCGGAAGGTCTCGGCGGTCTTGTCGAGATCTTCGTAGTAGCCGAGGGTCGCGTGCGGGCTGCGGTGCACGATCTCTCCGATCTCGCCGGCCGGGACGGGCTCGTCGAACTCGTCGACCACCCGTGTCTCCACGTTCAGCGCCGCCTGCCCGGCGCTGCCCGCCCGGTCGAGCTGCTCGTGCGGCCGCAGGATCGTC
>JAVEDQ010000312.1 GCA_030840885.1 Frankiaceae bacterium | reverse complement strand
GCGTCACGACCCCGGTCAGCTCCTCGGAGCGGAGCGGCGTCGGCGGCACCAGCGTGATGTGTGGGGGCACGTTGACGGCATTCGGGTCGCCGAGCCGCTGCCGCCACTCCTGCAGGTCGGCGTGGTAGGGCTCCGGCAGGCTGATCGCGACGCCGATGTCGCGGGCGGTCATGTGCCGGCCGGGGCCGGGGCCGGAGCCGGCGCCGGCGGCAGGAAACCGACCCGGTCGTAGACCTCGGTCAGCGTGCGGCTCGCGATCCGGCGGGCCGAGGCGGCGCCGTCGGCGAGCACTCCGTCGAGCGTGGCCGGATCGGCCAGCAACTGTTCGGTGCGCTGCCGGATCGGCTCGGCGAACTCGACGACGATCTCGGCGAGGTCCTTCTTGAGGTCGCCGTACCCGCGGCCGTCATAGGCCGCGACGACCTCGTCGACCGCCTTGCCGGTCAGCACCGAGTAGATGGTCAGCAGGTTCGCCACCCCCGGCTTGCCCTCGGGGTCGAACGTGACCTCGCGCCCGCTGTCGGTGACGGCCGAGCGGACCTTCTTGCGCAACCGCGAGGGCTCTTCGAGCAGGCTCAGCGTGCCGGCATCCGGCCGGGACTTGCTCATCTTCGCCGTCGGTTCCTGCAGGTCGTACAGCTTGGCGACGTTGCGGAGGATGTACGGCTCGGGCATCGTCAGACCTCGACCGAACCGGCTCTTGAAGCGGTCCACGAGGTCTCGGCTCAGCTCGAGGTGCTGCCGCTGGTCCTCGCCCACCGGCACCAGCTCGGGGCGGTAGAGCAGGATGTCGGCGGCCTGCAGCACCGGGTAGGTGAAGAAGCCCGCGGTCACCGAGCCGCTCTCCCGCGCGAACCTGTCCTTGAACTGGGTCATCCGGCTCGCCTCACCGAAACCGGTGAGACACCCGAGCACCCACGCGAGCTGGGTGTGTTCGGGCACGTGGCTCTGCACGAACAGGGTGCACCGCTGCGGATCGACCCCGAGCGCGAGCAGCTGCGCCACCGACGCCCGCGTCCGATGCCGCAACTGCTTCGGATCGTGCCCGAGCGTGATGGCGTGCAGGTCGGCGATGAAGTAGTACGCCTCGTGGGTGTCCTGCAGCTCGATCCACTGCCGCAGCGCCCCGACGTAGTTGCCGAGGTGGAACGAGTCGGCGGTCGGCTGGATGCCGGACAGCACACGGGGGCGGGCCATGCCGTCCATTCTCTCTCACGAACACGTCTGTCACGAACACGCTCCTCACGAACGGTGCCTCGCACGAACGCGGCCGCCACGACCTCGTCCGGGTGCGACCTGATCCGGGTACAGCGGCCTCCGGCAGACTGGGCAGCGTGAGCGAGCGCGCCTGGGACGTCGTCGTCGTGGGCGCCGGCCCGGCCGGTAGCGCCGCCGCCCTGGGCGCGCTGCGCCGTCACCCGGGGGCCCGGGTCGCATTGTTGGACGCGCAGAGCTTCCCTCGTGACAAGTGCTGCGGCGACGGCATCGCCCCGCACTGCTTCGAGGAACTGCGCCGCCTCGGGGTGACCGGTGTCGAGGACGGCTACGCCCCGGTCGACCGCCTCCGCTTCCGCACGCCCAGCGGCCGGGACGTGCTCGCCGTCCCGCCCAAGGCCAGCCACGTCATCCCCCGGACGGTCTTCGACGCGCGACTGGTCGCGGCCGCCGAGGCCGCGGGGGCGACGCTGCTGCGCGGGCGAGTCCGCGGGCTCGACGCCGACAGCGAAGGCGTGACGCTCCATGTGGGTTCGGGTGACGACATCCGGGCGGCCGTCGTCATCGGCGCCGACGGCGCCCACTCGACCGTGCGTCGGAGCCTCGGGATCCCGGCCAACCCGCACGACGCGACGGCCGTCGCCATGCGTGCCTACGCGCCTGCTCCCGGTGGGGTGCCGGAACAGCTGATCCACACCATCGGCGACGGCTGGCCGGCCTACGCGTGGTCGTTCCCGATCGGCGACGGCCGCGCCAACATCGGCTTCGGGATGCTGCGCACCAACCTCGAGGGCCGGGGCCGCACCGGGCTGACCGAACCGCTCGCCCGGCTGCTGCCGGACCAGCCCGCCGAACCCGGCTCGGACCGCGCCGCGCACCTGCCGCTGTCGACCTGGCGGCCCCGTCAGCCGGACGGCCGCGTGCTGCTGGTCGGCGACGCCGCCTCCTTGATCAACCCGCTGACCGGAGAGGGCATCTACTACGCCATCCTCTCCGGCCGTCTGGCCGGCGAGACCGCCGCCGACGCCGCCACCGACAGAACCGCCGGCACCGCCAGCGCCACCAGCACCCCCGCCGCCTCGGACGCCGGAGCCGCCTTCCGCGCCACCCTCCGGCGAGAGCTCGGACGCCACCTGGCGACGACGACGGTGCTGGCGCGACTCTCCCGCAACCCGGACAACTTCGATTCCGCCATCGCGCTGGCCGACCGTGAGCCCGCCGCCCTCGACGCCCTCGTCGACATCGGTCTCGGCCGAGGAACCCTGCCGCCGGCCCTCGCCGGCCGGCTGCTCCTCCGCCTGGCCCAGCGCGCACCCCGCTCCGGGCTGCGGCGACTGCGCCGCCTGGGCTAGTTGGGCCGTTCGGCGGCAGGCGAAGTTACTCCTCACGGGCGACGTCAGGACCCGTTTTTCGCGGGACCTTGAAGACGTTCCCCGGGGCGTGCCG
>JAVEDQ010000300.1 GCA_030840885.1 Frankiaceae bacterium | reverse complement strand
TGGCTGGTGTCCACAGCCGTCCTGCTCTACCTCACTGTCCTGGTGACGCCGGGAATCAGCGCCGACGGCTTCTGGGACGTCTTCTGGGCCTCCTGGCTGTACGCGGTGTTGAGCACGGTCGCTGATTGGCTTCTCACTGCGGGTGAGACCTCGGCGCTCGAGGCGCAGCTGCAGCGCACCGCCCGGCAGTTCCGATCGGGGGGACCCGATCAGGTGCCGGGAGTCGTGTTCGTCCAAATCGACGGTCTGTCCGCGCCGCTGCTGCGGTGGGCGGTCGCGGCCGGCAACCTGCCGACGCTGAGCCGCTGGCTCCGATCCGGCAGCCACGTCCTCCGCGATTGGCACGCCCAGCTCCCGGCGACCACGCCGGCCAGCCAGGCCGGGCTGCTCCACGGCGCCAGCTCCGAGGTCCCGGCCTTCCGCTGGTACGAGAAGGAGGCGGGACGCCTCGTCGTCACGAACCATCCGGCCGACAGCGCGCTGGTCGAGGAGCGACTCTCGGACGGGCGCGGGCTGCTCTCCGGTGGTGGCGTGAGTCTGTCCAACATCTTCTCCGGTGACGCCGCGACGAGCTTGCTCACGATGAGCACGGTGGGGGACAAGTCGCGTCGCGCGGGGCCGTCACGCAGCCTGGGCAGCTACCTGGTGGACCCCTACGGCTTCACCCGCGCGCTGGTACTCACGGCCGGCGAGATGCTCAAAGAGGTCTACCAGGCCCGACGGCAGCGCGTGTGGGGGATCGAGCCGCGCATCCGACGCGGCGGGGCGTACGTGGCGTTGCGTGGCCTCACGAACGTCCTGCTCCGAGACCTCAACGTGAACCTGCTGGCCGAACACATGGCGCGCGGGGCCCCGGCGCTGTATTGCGATTTCGTCGACTACGACGAGGTGGCGCACCACGCCGGACCGACCCGGCCGGAGTCGTTGGCCTCGCTCGAGGGGATCGATCGCGTGCTCGGGGTGCTCCAGGAAACGGCCCGCCACACGACTCGCCCGTACCACTTCGTCGTGCTCTCCGACCACGGGCAGAGCCAGGGCGCCACCTTCCGGCAGCGCTACGGGAGCGGAGTCGAGGATGTCGTGCGCTCGCTGCTGGCAGAACCGGCTGTCGCGCCGCTCGCCGAGGGGGCCGACGAGGTCCACGGCCCCGTCACCACCCTCCTGGGTGACCTGGTCGGCGAACGAGGCCTTCCCGGGTCGGTCGCGCGAAGGACGGCGCGAAGCGGCGTGGGACGTCCCACGGATGCCGAGGTACCGGCCCAGCGGTCTGCGTCGGACACGGCAGCTGCGGCGCCGGAACTCGTCGTGCTGGCCTCGGGCAACCTCGGGCTCGTCTACTGGCCCCGGCTGCCCGGACGCCTGACTCTCGAGGACCTTGAGGAGCTGCACCCACGACTGCTTCCCGGCCTCTCCGGCCATCCGGGGATCGGATTCCTGCTGGTGAGGAGTAGGCGCCGCGGCCCCGTGGTCCTGGGGGCTGACGGGGCACACTGGCTGGCCGACGGCGCGGTCGAGGGCATCGACCCCCTGCTCCGGTTCGGTCCGCACGCAGCCGACGACCTCCGACGCCACGACCAGCTGGCACACGCGCCGGACATCCTGCTGAACAGTCGTATCGACGCCGGCACCGACGAGGTCGCCGCTTTCGAGGAGCTGGTCGGATGCCATGGCGGACTGGGCGGCTGGCAGGACAAGCCCGTACTCGTGCATCCCGCAGGCTGGACGGACCCGGGGGCACTCATCGGCGCCGATGCCGTACACCACCAGCTCGTGCGTTGGATGGAGCAGAACGGGTCCCGATCCGCCGCCGCGGAGCCCGCTGGACGAGACCGGCCGGATGCGCGGCACAATGCCCACCCCCAGGAGGCTCACCTCCAGGAGTGCGACAACGACCCGGATGAGGCGCGCCATGCAGCAGAGAGCGACAGCAGTCGAAACGCAAGGCCTTGAGGAGATCCGTCGTCGGCGCGTCGGCCTGCGGCGGGCCATGACCGAGATCGAGGTTGCCACGTCCTCGGCCCTCACCGGTCGCCCCGGCGCATGGCGCGCCCAGCTGATTCCCTGCGTCGACATGTTGCGCGAGGCGTGGGCATCCCACGTCGACGGGACCGAAGGACCCGACGGCCTGTGGGAGCAGCTCCGGACCGACGCTCCGCGCCTGGACGGGCATCTGCGCCTCCTGCGCCGCGAGCACCTCGCCGTGGCCGCCGACGTGGAGATGCTGCACCGGAACCTGACGGATGCGGACGAGAACGAGGCGCAGCTGGCCGCCGTGCGGGAGCAGGTGGTCGCGCTTCTCAACCGGTTGGCACGCCATCGGCAACGGGGTGCCGACCTCATCTACGAGGCCTACCAG
Organism: Frankiaceae bacterium; assembly: GCA_030840885.1. Classification (GTDB taxonomy): domain Bacteria; phylum Actinomycetota; class Actinomycetes; order Frankiales; family Frankiaceae; genus JAVEDQ01. The sequence continues at coordinate 2,724 of JAVEDQ010000300.1, read as the reverse complement.
CACGACGTCGGCGGCACGGGGTAGCTGGCATGGGGTAGCGGGCAGCGACGGTGATGCAGGTCCCGACATCATCCGTTGTGGACGACGTCGGTGCCCTGACTCGGTCGCACTCTGGTGCCGCACTCGACAGGCGTAAGCCGAGCAGGCGCGATCCCCGGGAGACCTCATGACCGTCAGCTCGCAGCGTCGCTGGTTCGCCCGAGGTGCTATCGCGGCCGTCCTCACCGCAGTCGTCGTGCTGCTCGTCTTCGCCGGTGGCCGCAGCCTCGTAATGATCATCATCGGTTCCGCCGCGGTCGTCGTGATCGCAGCGGCGGCCTACCTGTTTCTCGCCCGTCGCGGCGTGGTCCGGTGGGCCGCGGCGGCGGTCGGCGTCGCGGCGTTGCTCGCCGTCCCCGTCGTCTTCATCGCGGCGGGCCTGCTGTGGGTCGCGGTGCTCGCCACAGTGCTGCTCCTGCTCGGCACGGCGGCAGGCGGGATGGCCCTGACCCCCGAAAGGACCCCCGCGATGTCTCCCCGGGCCGTCGCGCCTGCTCTTCAGCCGTTCCTCGTCATGAATCCCCGCTCCGGGAGCGGCAAGGTGGAGCGCTTCGACCTGGTCCGAGCGGCCACCGCCCTCGGTGCCGAGGTGCATCAGCTGGTACCGGGTGACGACGTGCGGGTGCTCGCCGAGGACGCGGTGCAGCGCGGCGCGGATCTGCTCGGGGTGGCGGGTGGCGACGGCACCCAGGCCCTCGTCGCAGAGGTGGCGGCCGCGCACGATCTGCCCTTCCTCGTGATCCCGGCCGGGACGCGGAACCACTTCGCGCTGGACCTGGGGCTGGACCGCGTCGACCCCGCGCGGAGCCTCGCCGGGCTGAGCGACGGGCTCGAGATCCGGGTCGACCTCGGGGATGTCGGCGGACGCACCTTCGTCAACACGGTCTCGTTCGGTGCCTACGCGGAGATCGTGCAGGAGCCGTCGTACCGCGACGACAAGGCCGGCACGGCGCTCGGTCTGCTCCCGGATCTGCTGGCCGGGCAGCGTGGTGTCGGCGAGGTCCACGTGGGCGACAGCACGCTCGAGCACCCGCAGGCTGTGCTGGTCAGCAACGGGCCGTACGCGACGCATGAACTTAGCGGTCCTGGTCGCCGGACGAGGTTGGACGGTGGCCAGTTGGGGGTCGTGGCGATCACGGTCGCCTCGACCCGGGATGCCGTGGGCCTGCTGCGCCGCATGCACCGTCGGGGGCTGAGCGTTTTGAGCGCCACCGAGGTCGTCGTCGACGCGGATGGGCCGACCATGCCGGTGGGGGTCGACGGCGAGGCGTTGCAGTTCGCGACGCCGGTGCGGTGCACGTTGCGGCCCGGGGCACTGCGTGTCCGGGTGCCTCGGGAGCGTCCAGGGGTGCCGGCGCCCCGCCCTGCGCTCGACTGGGCGGAGCTCCTGCGGCTCGCGCGGCCGGGTTCTCCGTCCGGGGCGTCGCTCGACTCCGCGGACGTGGGTCTGACGCCGCCGGCCGGGCCCGGTTGAGCACCGGGTCCGGCCGAGACAGCGGGTCCGTCACGACATAGCCGGAACCCGGGCGCCGCAAGGTGCGTCAGACGCGTGAGGTGTGCTGGGCACTCCTGCCCGCGTCGCGCTGGCTCGGCACCGTCAGCAGCCGGGCCTTCTGAGCCGCGAACTCCTGATCGGTGATGACGCCGTCGCTCCGCAGCCGGTCCAGCTTGAGGACCTCGTCCGCGACCAGCACGTCCGAAACCTCGGTGCTCCTGCCTTCGGCCGTGCGGAGGTTGACGACGTCGACGGGCTGCGGTCGGGATACGAGATAGGCCAGTGGACCGAACAGGGGGAGGACGAGGATCGCGAACACCCAAGCGAAGCGTGCCCACCCCGACAGATCCCGGCGGACGAAGACGTCCACCAGACAGAAAGTCCACAGCAACGTCAGGGGGATGATGACGAAGGCGATCCAGAGCGCGTGCCAGAACCAGTTCATTGTGTCCTCCGGTGACGAGCGAGGGACCCCGGATGGGGTCAGGAGCCGCTCACTGCCAGCCTGATCGGCCGCGCCCGGCCCGGCATCATCCGGACCGGACGACGTTCGAGGACGGCTTCTGCGACCGTCCACGACGTGAACGAGGCGTCCCCAGCCGTTCCCCTGGGAGGTGGCGGGTGAAGGCGAGGCTGACGAGTGCAATGGCAGCCGCCGCCAACAGTCCGGCCTTCAGTCCCTTCAACTGAGCTTCGGCGTACTGGTCGACCAACGCCGCGGCCTCCGCCTCCGGCACCTCCGCGCGAGCCAGGGCAGCGTCGACCCCCGACGTTGGCAGGAAGCTGATGCCGGCCTCGAGCCGGATGCCGACCTGCTGGTTCGTCGTTGCGGAGATGCGCGGGTCGGATTCGATCTGGCTGGTCAAGGACGCCGCAAGCGCACCGACCAGGATCGAACCGATCAGCGCGGTGCCGAGGGAGCCTCCGAGGTTCTGGGCGGTGTACTGAAGGCCGCCGACCTCGCCGCGCTCCTCGTCCCCGACGCTCGACTGCACGACGTTGCCGAGCTGCGAGGCCATCAGGCCCATGCCGACCCCCATCACGGCCATGGCGAGGGCGAACGAGGTGTCGTCGATCGTCGGCCGGATAGCTGTCAGTAGCCACAGGATCGCCAGCAGCAGGGTGGCGACGCCGGCCTGCACGATGCGGCGAGGGCTGGCGAGCCGAGAAAGCACGGGCCCACTCATGGC
>JAVEDQ010000292.1 GCA_030840885.1 Frankiaceae bacterium | reverse complement strand
TCGCCCGCGACGAGTGAGGAAAGCTGTGCCTCACCGTTCTTGTCGATGTCGCTGGCGCTGTCGGTCTTGTAGACCACACTCGGACCGGGCGACGTCGTGATCGTGACCGTGTCGCTGCCGACTGCGGTCACGGTGCCCGACAGCTGGAGCGCATGCCCGCCGTGGTGCTCCTGCGCCTCGGGGATCCCGTCGTTCTCCTGCACTCCCGGGCCGGCCTGGGTCGTCGCGGTCGGCGTCGTCGCAGCGTTCGCAGTACCTAGCAGGACACTGCCCGCTGCAACACCGCCAGTAGCCGCTACGGCGAGTGCCACGCCCGCAGCCCATTTCTTGGCAATCATGTGATCTCCTTCAGTCGGCGTCCAACAAGGACAAAGCCGATCCTGCGGGCGACACATGACAAGCCACTATCAGCACCATAAGGCTGGACTATGAGACCTCCTCGTCCCCCGGGCAGCAGGACCCGCAGGTGAAGCGGTCGGTGCATGTCAGAACCTCTGACTTCACGCTCGACGGCAGCTCCTTGACGGGCGCTGGGGACATCCTCGCGGCGCACCCGTTGACCTGGTCTTTCGTGAAGCATTCCCTTTCCGTCAGGCGGTAGACGTCGGGCGTCAGCAGCACGGTTGAGTGCCCAGCTATACGAACGGTCAGCTGTTCGTTGCGGCGTACATCGGGTGGTGTCCGGCGAACCATCCGTCGTGTCGGTCGAGCACGAGTTGAGCATCCCAGCCGCCGCTTTCGACTGCGGCGCGGTAGATGGCGTCGCCGAAAGTGATGACGGCTGCCGTCGGATCGGCGGTGGATCGTGCTGCGTCCCAGGGGAGTGTCGCGAGCCCGGTCTCGGTGGTGAAGGTGGCCCCGGGCACCTCGAGGTCGATGTCGGCGAACCCGTCCGGTGGTGGTGAGACGTAGCCGTAGAAGTTCGAGGGTGTCGTGTCGTCGCCTAGCACGAACCCGACGGCCGCGACCTGTTCGGTCATGCCGTTGCGTTGGAACATCGGAGCCTGCCCCGAGGGTGTCGAGGGGTGTCCGTTGTAGCGGGTGGCGGACAGATCGAAGCCACCCCACATGATGCCGACTCGGGGGCGATGACCTCGGTAGGGCGCCTGCCAGGCAACCAGGGCGTCGGCGGCGCTGGCGTATGCGGCGGCAATCCAACGAGCGACGGCCTGGTCGTAATCGCGTGGCTGCTCGTCGTGATCGAGGTGGGGGGCGTCGGCGATCTCAGGCTCAATGGTGCTGCCAGGTGCGGGGATGCCGAGTTCCGTCGCCGCAGCGACGAAGTCTTTGAAGAAGTCAGCGACCGAGCCGGCAGCCAAGGGCAGAATTCGCCGGCCGGTATTGGCGGCGATGACCACCTGCGCGTCGAGCAGGTCGTAGTCGACCTTGAACACGACGTCGCTGCGGCGCACTGTCGGCGTGGCGAACCCTCGGCCGGTGACATCGAGGACGATGTTCCCCCAGTTGGGTTCGTAGAGCTGGTCGAGGGTGTACTTCCCGCCGATCTGAGCCAGCCGGTGCAGGTGGTCGATGGTCGCGTCCGTCGCGACAGTGGGCCGTGCGGACCACAGCGGCGTGAACGAAGGGTCCTCGGCGGACGTCGGCATCATGGGTCTCCTGCGGCGGATCGGTCATGCGGGAAGTGGATCGAAGCGTCAGTCAGCGGCTTGGCGACGTGGAGCTTCGATGACCCGACGCATGGATTGAGCTTGGACATTCAGGCCGCTTGTAGTGATCGTTTATCGCCGATGGTCAACGACGACGTGCCGCCCTCGGTCACGAGGCAATCTTGCGGCTCAGGTGCGATACGAGCTGCTTCGCAAACGCTCCGGCGTCGACGTGGCGACGACTGCGCGAAAACGGAACCGCCGATCGGCATGTGATGCAGTCATTTCGCTGGTCTCTCATAGTGACGGGTCCAGGTGTCAGGAGACGACGGCGAATCCGCCGGTCCAGGAGATCCTTTCGCTTCCGGCGAGCGCTATCTGGAGGAACCCGAGTGCTTCGAGTTCGCGGGCGCGCCTCAGCGGCCCCACGTCGACTGCATGCAAGCCGCCGGCGGTGACGACGTCGGCGAGCAGGGACTTGGCGTCGTTGTTGTCTCCGGCGATGAGCACTGTGGTGGTGTTCGGCCCCACCGTCCCAGCCGCAAGGGTGGCCGCGAACGTGGTGTTGAACGCTTTCAGGACGTGAGAGTCAGGCAGCGCAGCCGCGATCTCGGCGGTTGCTGAGCTGTCTGACGCAACGGTGAGGGAGTCGAAGGTCTCGAAGTTGACGGGGTTCGAGATGTCGACCACGACCTTTCCGCGAAGACTCTGGCTGCGCTGCTGGAGAAGGTCGGGCATCGCCGAGTGGGGCACGGCGAGCACCACGAGATCGCCGGTTGCTGGCTCGTCCTTCCCGAGCAACTCGACCGTGTGCCCGCCTCTGGTCGCAACGGAGGCGATCGCCTGCCCCATTTTGCCGGCTCCGATGATGCTGACGTTCGCCACGAGGTCGTCCTTCCCAAAGGCAGTTGTTCGGCTAATAGCGGCAGGACGCCGGGTAGGCAACCGCTCTACCTACCCGGCGAGCTGTCGGAGCGTGCGTGAGTCAGTCAGACATTCGGGGTTACTTGACTCCCATGATGTATTCCTCGGTGATCGCGCCGTCTTTCCACTTGGCGACGGTGACGAAGTTGACGCCGCCCTCAGCGTTGGAGATCACGGCGGTCCAGTCACCCGCAGCCATTCTGACGGAGTGATCCAGGACCTTGGACTCCGGGACGGCCGCCTGGTAGGCCTGGCAGGCGTCGACGTGCGCGTCGATGCCGTCGGTCTTCTGCCCGAACATGTCGACGTAGACGTCATCGCTGTGGAGCTTGCGGAAGAGATCCCAGTCTGGTCCGTTCCACGCTTCGAAGTCGACCTTTTCGAACAGGTCGATGGGTGCCTCGTTGTCCGCCACGGGTGCTCCTTGTGTTCTGGCGCGTCAGCGCATTGCCGCTCTGGCAGACACTTTGGTACCACCACGTCATAAATAGTGTCTAGGTACTTGAAAGTGACCAAGTCATTCTCAGAGGACTGGAACCATTCGTGGATGGATCAGCATCATCGACAGATCCCGTACGGACGAACGACACGTCTCCCCCGCTTCGACACCATCAAGCGTCGCCTCAAGGTGAACTCTTAGTCCTGACCCCGTCTACGGAGTCGGGCGCCCCAGCCTGCGAGTCGACGCCGACGAGCAGAAGCCAGGCCCCGGAGACGTTGAACAAGAACGAAGCCATCATTCCGACCCCGACCGCGTACAGGCCCCATGTCCGTCCGAAGATCAGGATCGCAGCGCCGGTCTGCTCGATGATCAGGCAAGCCACGTAACCGAGCGTTCGGGATCGGACCTCGTGCTGTGCCGCGCCGCTGCCGCGGAGCGCTTCGCTGAGACTTCGGAGCACGACGACCTCGACCCCGACGACCACAACGAAGATCTCGACGCCCACGGCGCGCACGGTTTGGCCACCCATCAGGGCGAGGCCGCAGCGGATGAACACAGCCGTGAGCGCGGTGAGGATCGTCCGTGCGCGGTGGCGGTGCGCCGGATCGGACGCGAGGTTTGACAGGTGCAGCGACATCGCGACGAACACGAGGCCTGTCAAGGCGGCTGTCCCACCGCCGACCATCACGAAGTAGTCGTGCCAGAGTTCAGCCACGAACGCTCCTACCGTCTCGCGCGTGAGCGCCGCCTCTGGTGGACACCTTGCTAACACCCAGTCAGGGAGCGTGTCCAGGTCCTCGACAGTGACCTAGGCATCTTAGGTGACTGCTACCGTTCGCAGTATGGAGCAGCCACCACCGGCAGACCCCTACGGCCCCGGGACACCCATGCGGGACGCGGTAGAGCGCTTGGCAAACCGGTGGACCGTCCTCGTGACGCATGTCCTCGAAGACGGCCCTACGCGCTTCAACAGCATCAAGCGTCGCCTCGACGTGAGCTCTCAAGTGCTCACCCGCGTCCTCCGTGACCTTGAACGCGACGGGTTGATCGAGCGGACCGTTCACCCGGAGGTCCCAGTTCGCGTGGAGTACAGCCTCACGAGCCTCGGCGCAACCATGTGCATCCCGGTCCACTCCGTCCGCGAGTGGGCGGAGAAAGTCTCCTCAGACATCGCCGACGCCCGAACCGCCTGGGACCAGCAGCACCAAGCCGATTAGGGAAGCCACGCGAGTCGCGTCCCTTGGCGGGGGCGGCCTCGCCGCTGCTGTTCACGCCGCTCGGGTGACCGCGATGTGGCTCATGATGCGTCGCTGGCCGCTTCAACGCCAGCCCCCCGAGTCGCAGCCGTCAGCCTGGGGCGCCCGAAGCGCCTTTCCTCGGCGCCTATGGCTTTGGTGGTGCCGGTAGCAGCGGTCGGGGTCAGGACGGAGCGCCCGGAGCGCCGAGCGCGAGGACGAACGGTCCTGCGACTCGGCCGCTGAGTTCTGTCTGCGGCCGGCCGGGATGGGGTCGACGTGCAGGGGCGGCGTGGGCCGATATTCGGGGGGCTAGTAGTGATTTGGGTCACGCTCAGCGGCAAGGACTGTGAGCGTCAGACGCCCACTGGACCGGAACGCAAGCGGCGTCCCCGGCCGTCGGGCCACGACCGCAGAGGAGAGCGATCGGATGAGCGTTACCGCCACCCAATCCCCTACGGATTGGGCCAACGCCTTCACCGAGGCAACCAACGCGGACCCCGAGATCCAGGCGCACGGCAAGTACTTCACCTGCTCGTACCTGCTGGACATGACGGACCACAGCTTCGTGGTCCGAATGGTGTCCGGCAAGATCACCGAGCTCGCCGTGGACCCGGGTCCGCTGGACATGGGCTATCAGTTCATCGTGCGGGCCAGCGCCGAGACGTGGCGGGAGTTCGGGACCGAAATGCCCGCCCCGATGTACCACGGCATCTGGGCCGCGACCTTCCAACGCGACATGAAGCTCGAGGGCGACGTACTCGTCCTCATGCAGAACTTGCGCACCTTCACCCGGCAGATCGAACTGCTCCGCGTCGTCGGCGTCCCCGTCTAGTAGCAAAGGCATCCCATGGCTCAGATCTCGCCCGTCATCGGGCGCTACGTCACCTTCGATGTCGATGGCACCGAGTACAAGGTCTTCTACCTGGAGAACGGCACCGGCCAGCCACTCGTTTGCCAGCACACCGCGGGGTGCCACAACCACCAGTACCGCGGGCTGCTCGAAGACGACGAGATCACGCAGAACTACCGGGTAATCGCCTACGACCTCCCGCGGCACGGCAAGTCCGACCCGCCGGAGAACGAGGAGTGGTGGAAGGCGGAGTACCAGCTCACCGCTGAGCACTTCACGAAGTTCATCGTGGCGTTCTGCGATGCGCTCGAGCTGGAGAACCCGATCTTCATGGGCTCGTCGTTCGGCGGCAACGTCGCACTCCAGCTCGCCCTGCGCTATCCGGACCGGTTCGCCGCCGTAATTCCGGTCGAGGGTGCGGACTACTCACCGGGCTTCTACCTCGATTGGTGGCAGCACCCGCACGCGAACGCGGCACAGGTGTGCGCCAGTGGCGTGTGGGACCTGATGGCTCCGCAGTCCCCGGACCAAGACCGCTGGAAGACCTGGTTCTACTACTCCCAGGGCTCCGAGTCATTCAAGGGCGACCTGTACTACTACTCGGTGGACCACGACTTGCGCGACAAGCTGGGCGACATCGACGGCGACCGCTGCCCCGTCGTGATGATGACCGGGCAGTACGACTACCTGACGACGCCCGAGGACGGGCAGCGGACGGCGTCCCACATC
>JAVEDQ010000280.1 GCA_030840885.1 Frankiaceae bacterium | reverse complement strand
GGAGAACCGGGGGTTCGCGGCCGGCTGCAACCAGGGTGCGTCGCACGCCCGGAACCCGATCGTCGTCTTCCTGAACAGCGACACCGTCGTCCCGCCCGGCTGGCTCGACGGGTTGCTCGAACCGTTCGCCGACCCGGACGTCGTGGCCACCGGACCCCGGTCGAACTTCGTCTCCGGCGTCCAGCTGATCGACACCGCCTACGAGGTCTCCGACGCGCTGGCCATCGACGATTTCGCCTGGTTGTGGCGGCTGCAGCACCGGGGTGGCAGGACCGAGACCTCACGGCTGGTGGGGTTCTGCCTGGCCGTCCGCACCGCGGCGTTCAACCGGATCGGCGGTTTCGACGAGGGCTTCGGCCTCGGCGGGTGCGAGGACGACGACCTGTGCTTCCGGCTCCGAGCCGACGGCAGCCGCCTGCTGGTCTGCGACGACGTCTTCGTCCACCACGACGGCCACGCATCGTTCGACGACAACGACCTCGACTGGGCCGAAGTCGAGCGCGACAACCACCAGCGGCTCTGGGAACGGACGCTGCGTCCGTCACTGCCGGCCCCGGATCCGCTGCCGGCCCGGGAACCGCGGATCGGTGACCCGCGCGTCTCGGTCCTGATCCCGACCCACAACCGCCCGGAGATGCTGCGGCGTGCACTGGCCAGCGTGGCCGAGCAGACCTACGCCGATCTCGAGGTAGTCGTCGTCAACGACGGCGGGCTCGACGTCAACGCCGTCGTCGACGACATGCGAGGCCGGCTCCGCGTCGAGTTGGTCGACCTGGCCGTGAACGGCGGTCGGGCCGCGGCCAACACGACCGCCGTCCTCGCCGCCCGGGGCGAACTGCTCGCCTTCCTCGACGACGACGACATCTACTTCCCCCACCATGTCGCGACCCTCGTCGACGCCTACGACGCAGCGGCTGCGCGCTCCAGCGACCCGGTCGGCGTCCACAGCTACTGCATCCGCGTCACCGAGCAGGACGGGACCGTCGTGGACCGGGCGGTGTTCGGCGACGCGCCGTTCGACGCCGAGACCCTCGCCGTCGTGAACACCCTCGGTGGGATGACGCCGCTCGTCCCCGCCGACGAGGTGCGTGCCGCCGGTGGCTTCGACAGCCGGATGCGCCTGCTCGACGACTGGGAGCTGTGGCTACGCCTCGCCCGGGGCGGGCTGCGCTTCCACACCGTGCCCGTGCCCACCGCGGAGTACCGCGTGCACGGCCACAACCAGAGCGTCCGCGAGGGCATCTGCCTCCACGACGCGCTCCGGCACGTCTACGCGCAGCATCCGGTGCCGCCCGGGAGCAGCACGGCGATGGCCCGCCGCCGTCTCCTCGAGACGAATGCCGCTCGCGAAGCGGCCTACCCCTTCGACGTCAGCGTCGTCGTAGCGGGAGCCGGCGACGTCAGTGGCCTGGTGCGGACGCTGCAGAGCGCGGCCGCGGTGCTCGCCGGCGGACGCTGGGAACTCGTGCTCTTCCTGCCCGACCCCGTCGTCTACGAGGCGGTGCTGGTCCAGCTCGGCGGCGACCTGCAGGTCTACGGCGTCGGGGATGTGACTGCGCCCGAGGTCTGGCGGCAGGCGGCCGACCGGACCGCCGGGCGCCATGTCCTCCGCGTCCAGGAGGGGCAGACGCTGGACCCGTCCGTCGTGCTGGCGGCACTGGCGTCGAATGGGCCAACCATGACCGACGCCGGGACCGGCACGCCGTCGGCTGCAGCCTCGGCGGTTCCGGGCCCTCGGCTCCGGCAGCGCGACGGCGTGCCGCTCTAGGAGCCTGACCGAGCCTGGCCGCCCCCAATCCGGCCCGGTCTGGTCAGCCGACCAGGAGCCGCGGCATCAGGCGCTTGGTCGCGATCTCGCGGCACGCGACGTGCGACGGGTCCATGTCGGGCAGGGGGATGGGCACGGCGAAGGACGCCACGAAGTCACGCGGCAGAGCAGCACCGGCATCCAGTGCGCCGAGGGTCGAGGCGGTCTGCTCCAGCGCGCGGAGGACGAAGGGGGTCCACTCCGAGCCGCCGAGGACGTGGTCGGAGGCCGCGAGCATCCGGAGAGTGGTGCCGAGAACCGTCCGGAGCGTCGCCTCACCGACCGGCCAACCCAGGCGGCGTGCTTCGAGCGCCATACCGGCCCAGTCGGTCACGTCCAGGACGGACACCGCGGGCGCGAGCGACTCCATCTGCGTGTGCACCCGCACGACGGCCGGGGCGTCGTGGACGTATCCGACCGCGCGCGCCCGCGCCAGGGGGAACCAGGACGCCAGGTCGCCCGCCACCCAGAACGTGGATCCGCCCAAGGAGGCCCACGTCGCCGGCGGCAGTTCTGCGCGTCGGAACATCGTGGCCGTCGGGCACCCGATGAGGTTGGACCGGCGTTCGAAGCAGGCCTCGATCAGGGTGTCGCCGTCGATCCGCCCGCTGGCGGCGACGAGCGGCGGCGGTCCCCAGCCCGGCAGAGGCCGCAGGTTGCCATCGGCGAAGGTCTGTCGCGCGAAGGCGAGGCCGATGGACGGGTCGTCCAGCCATCCCGCGAGCCGTTCGATGGTCCCGGGGGACAGGAGGTCGTCGGAGTTGCAGAACTTGACGTACCTGCCGCTCGCAAGTTCGAGGAGCCTGCGGTGGTTCGGCCAGCCCCCGATGTTCTCCATGTTGACGAAGACACGGACCCGTGAGTCCCGACGAGCCACCCGTTCCGCCACCGTCCGCGAACCGTCGGTGGACGCGTTGTCGAGCACCAGTACTTCGAGATCGTCGAAGGTCTGCTCCAGGATCGACGTCAACGTTTGTTCCAGGACGTCCTCGCGATTCCACACGGGGACGCACACGCTCACGGCAGCTCCAGACATGACTGCCTATCGACACCCTCCGCACCCGGTCAATCAACGCCCGTCAACGACTAGCCCGTTCGGCCGATACGGATGCGTCAGCAGTCGTCGTGTCGGGAGGTGCCTGGTGGACGCATGCGGCCGAACTGTCCGGCGAGGTCGCCGGTCGATCGGCGCGACTGCCGCTGCGGCGCTCCCGCGCCGGTCGGCCCTCGTCCGAACCTTCGACTGGTGGAGATCCCGTTGAGCCACGCCCCTGCGATGCCGCGCCCTCGGGTGCCGCTGGCGCTTTCCCGCCCTGCCGAGGTGGTCCTCGGCGGCCGGGTCATCGGACCGGGGTCGCCCACGTTCGTCATCGCCGAGATCGGCCTCAACCACAACGGCAGCGTCGACGTCGGCAAGCGCCTCGTCGACGCGGCGGCCGCGGCCGGCGCCGACTGCGCGAAGTTCCAGATGCGCGATCTCGGCGCCCTCTATCGCAACGGGGGCTCCGCCGACGGCGCGGGCGAGGACCTCGGCGCGCAGTACACCCTCGGGCTGCTGAACCGGTTCGCCCTGTCCGTGGACGAGATGTACGAGCTGTTCGACCACGTCCGCGACTGCGGCCTGCTGCCGCTGTGCACGCCGTGGGACATGCCGAGCCTGCAGCGCCTCGACGATTACGGCATGGCGGGCTACAAGATCGCCTCGGCCGACCTCACCAACACCGACCTGCTGCGCGCCGCGTCCCGCCACGGCAAGCCGATGCTGATGTCGACGGGGATGTCGGAGGAGTCCGAGATCATCGCGGCCTCGACGCTGCTCCGCGGGGCCGGGACGCCGCTGGTGCTGCTGCACTGCAACTCGACCTACCCCACGCCCTACAAGGACGTGAACCTCGCCTACCTCGACCGACTCCGCGAGCTCGGCGACTGCCCGGTCGGCTACTCCGGCCACGAGCGCGGGTGGCACATCCCCGTCGCCGCCGTCGCCCGTGGCGCGTGCGTGATCGAGAAGCACCTCACCCTCGACCGGACCTGGGAGGGCAACGACCACCGGGTCAGCCTGCTGCCCGAGGAGCTGGTCGACATGGTCGCGGCTATCCGCGACGTCGAGGCGGCCATGGGCACCCGCGCCCGGCGCAGCGTCACGCAGGGCGAGATGATGAACCGCGTCGCCCTGGCCAAGAGCCTGGTCGCGACCCGGGACCTACGACCCGGCGAGATCATCACCGTCGACGACGTCGAGGTACGGAGCCCAGGCCGGGGCCTGCAGCCGAATCGTCGCGACGAGCTCGTCGGCCGGCAGATCACCCGCCCGGTCGCCGCCGGGGAGTTCTACTTCCCGACCGACATCTCCGGCGCCGCCGTGCCGCGGCCGTACACGTTCGCCCGCCCCTGGGGCGTACCGGTCCGCTTCCACGACCACGTCGCCCTGACCGCCCGGGCCGAGAGCAACGGCGCCGTGCCCGACCTCATCGAGTTCCACCTGTCCTACCGAGACATGGACCTCGACCCGTCGTCGTTCTTCACCGACCCGCAGGACAAGCTCCTCGCCGTCCACAGCCCGGACGTGTTCGAAGGCGACCACCAGCTCGACCTCTCCGCGCTCGACGAGGCGCACCGCGCCCGCTCGGTCGCCGAACTGCAGCGCGTTCTCGACCTCACCCGCACCATGCGCCGCTGGTTCACCGCCGACGCGGAGCCCATGGTGATCGTCTCCATGGGCGGGTTCTCGTCGAAGACGCCGCTGACCGCGGACGAGCGAGCCGTCCGGTACGACCAGGTCGCGCGCAGCCTCGGCGAACTCGACGCGCACGGTGTCCGACTGCTGGCGCAGACGCTCCCACCCTTCCCGTGGTACTTCGGCGGCCAGATGCACTGCAACCTGTTCGTCGACGCCGCCGACACTGCGGCCTTCTGCGAGCGGACCGGGCTATCGCTCTGCCTGGACGTCTCGCACTCCCAGCTGACCGCGACCAGCCGTGGGCAGTCGCTCACCGCGTTCGTCGAGCGGGTCGGACGCTTCGTCGAGCACCTGCACCTGGTCGACGCCCTCGGCGTGGACGGGGAGGGGCTGCAGGTCGGCGAGGGGGACGTCGACTGGCCGGCGCTGGCGGCGCAACTGCGGCGTCTCGCCCCCGACGCGAGCTTCATCCCCGAGATCTGGCAGGGCCACGTCGCCGACGGCGACGGTTTCTGGACCGCCCTCGAGCGGCTCGAAGCGTGGTTCTGACGACATGAACAGGAGCACCGCATGACCACGACGGCGCAGCCGACCACGACCACGTCGCCCCGGCCGCTGGCCGACCTGTTCGACCTCACCGGACGGGTCGCCGTCCTCACCGGCGGCAGCGGCCTGCTCGGGCAGCAGCACGCGTCGGTGCTCCGCGAGGCCGGCGCCCGCGTGTTCAACCTCGACCTGGCCGCTCCGGCCGGTGAGGACGACCTGCCGGTCGACATCACCGACGCCGCCTCCGTGCAGGGCGCGCTGCAGACCGTGCTCGCCCGCGCCGGCCGCTGCGACATCGTCATCAACAACGCCGCGAACAACCCGCGCGTGGAAGACGGCATGAAGGGCTGGAGCCGCTTCGAGAACCTCGACGTCGCGGCCTGGGACGCCGACCTCGCCGTAGGCCTCACGGGGGCGTTCCTCGTCAGCCAGGTCTTCGGCACCCACCTCGCCCGCTCCGGCGGTGGCGTGATCGTCAACGTCTGCTCCGAGCTCGGGGTCATCGCCCCCGACCAGCGGCTCTACCGGCTGCCCGGCGTCCCGGACGACGAGCAGCCCGTCAAGACCGTGACCTACTCGGTGGTCAAGGCGGGGCTGATCGGCATGACGCGCTACCTCGCCACCTACTGGGCGGACGCCGGTGTCCGCGTCAACGCGATCTCACCCGGTGGCGTCTTCAACGACCAGCCGGCGGAATTCGTCGCGAAGCTGTCCGACCAGGTGCCGCTCGGCCGGATGGCGCGGCCGGACGAGATGCGGGGCGCGCTTGCGTTCCTGTGCTCCGACGCCTCGTCCTACCTCAACGGCCACAACCTGATCGTCGACGGCGGCCGCACCGTCTGGTGAGTGTGCGCGTCGACGCCCGCAGCCGCCGCGGCAGTTGATCTATTCGGATCTTGCTCAAGCTGAGCTGCAGGAATGGCCTCAAGATCCCAACTGATCAACTAGCGCTGCTCGCTGCCCTGGGGGTGGAGATGACGGATCAACTGGAGTTGATCAGTTCGACCACGTCCGATGCCGCAACGGCGAAGCCGCGGTCGAAGGTAGCGACGCGTCCATGACGG
>JAVEDQ010000261.1 GCA_030840885.1 Frankiaceae bacterium | reverse complement strand
GCGCGCCCGGCACAAGCTGAAGCTCCTCGCCTACGGCAAGATCGACGCCGAGCTGATCGCGGGCCTCGTCGAGCTGCAGGAGACGACGATGCTGGAGATGGCGGACCGGCCGTCGCTCAGTCCCGTCGAGGTCAGCGACCTCGAGGACGAGCTCATCGACCGGCTCGACGAATCCGGGATCTCCGGTGCCGACGACCTCGCCGCCGTGCTGGCGTCGGCCGGGCTCGGCGCCCGTTGGGTCGACCGACTCGCCGACGCGGTCAGTCCCGACACCCTGGACGGCTCGCTGCGCTTCCTCGCCAACACCTTCGAGACCGAAGCGCTGATGGACGAGATCACCGAGGCCACGACCCGCATCTCGAACCTCGTCGGCGCGGTGAAGCAGTACGCCTACATGGATTCGTCGGCCACCCAGGAGATCGACGTCCACGTCGGTCTCGACAGCACGGTGGTCATCCTCGGCCACAAGCTCGGCGCCATCGAGGTGCGCCGGGAGTACGACCGGTCGCTGCCGAAGATTCCGGCCTTCGCCGCCGAGCTGAACCAGGTCTGGACGAACCTCATCGACAACGCCGCAGACGCCATGGGCGGCCACGGGGTGCTCACCCTGCGGACGTCCCGCGCGGACGACTGGCTGGTCGTCGAGGTCGCCGACGACGGTCCGGGCATCCCTTCCGACGTCCTGCCCCGCATCTTCGACGCGTTCTTCACCACGAAGGACGTCGGCGCCGGCACCGGGCTGGGGCTCGAGAACGCGAAGCGGATCGTCTGCAAGCGCCACCGTGGCGAGATCGAACCCGTCAGCTCGTCGGACGGGACGACCTTCCGCGTGAAGCTGCCGCTGGCGCAGCAGCTGCGCTGACGACCGCTGGACCGCCGCTCTGGCGGACCTGCCACACTCGACGGCATGGCCGCTCCGCAGACCGTCCGCTGGGCCGCGCGCCACGGCGTCGCCCGCACCGTGCTCAACCGCCACGCCCGCCGTGGCAACCTCGACGCCCGGCTGATGACCGACCTCACGCTCCGGGACGACCCGTTCGCCTCCTACGACGTCATCCGCGGGCGCGGCCCCATCAGCCAGGGGCCGTTCGCCCGGACCAGCGCGAGCCACGACGTCTGCGCTCAGGTGCTCAAGAGCGACACCTTCGGCGTGCAGCTCCGGCCGCAGCAGCTGCCCGGGGTGGCACGGCGCGTCATCCAGCTCTCCCGCGGTGGGGTGCTGACCCCGGTCGACCCGCCGTCGATGCTGGCCGTCGACCCGCCGACCCACACCCGCTACCGGCGGCTGGTCAGCAAGGTGTTCACCCCGCGGGCGATCGAGGCGCTGCGCCCGCGGATGCAGCAACTCGCGAACGACCTGCTCGACGGCCTGGCCGCTTCCGGTTCACACGGCCCGGTGGACCTCGTCGAGCGTTACGCCGCGCTGCTCCCGGTCACCGTCATCTCCGAGATCCTCGGGGTGCCGACGTCGATGCAGGAGAGGTTCCTGCAATGGGGCAACGGTGCCGCGGTCACCCTCGACATCGGCATCGGGCTCGGCGAGTTCCGGCGCGCCGAGGCCGACATCACCGCGCTGCAGAACTGGATGACCGGCCACTTCCAGCGGCTGCGGGACAACCCCGGCGACGACCTGCTGAGCAAGCTCGTCCGCGTCGAGGACAGCGACGGCGCCCTGACCGAGATCGAGCTCGCCGGGACCGCCATGCTGCTGCTGGGCGCCGGCTTCGAGACGACGGTGAACCTGATCGGCAACGGCGCGGTGCTGCTCGTCGAGCACCCCGAGCAGCTCGCCCGACTGCAGGAGCAGCCGGACCTGTGGGGCAACGCCGTCGAGGAGGTGCTGCGCTACGACTCCCCCGTGCAGCGCACCGCCCGGGTAGCGATGGCCGACACCGAGGTCGCCGACCACCGCATCCCGCAGGGTTCGCTCGTGGCGTGCCTGCTCGGCGGCGCGAACCGCGATCCGGCCGTGTTCGACGACCCGCACACCTTCGACGTCGCCCGCGCGAACGCCCGCGAGCACCTCGCGTTCTCGGCGGGCGTGCACTTCTGCCTCGGTGCCGCCCTGGCGCGCATGGAGGGCCAGATCGGATTGCAGACCCTTTTCGACCGCTTCCCGGACCTTGCGCTCGCCGGTAGGCCGCACCGCCGCGGCACCCGCGTGCTGCGCGGATACGACGCCATCCCGGTCTCGCTGGCCGACGCGCGGCGGCCCGTCGCGGCCTGATCGCCCGTGGACACGGCCCGCCCCGGGGCAACGCCGCCGGACGTCGACGCGCTGCTGATCGACATCGACGGGGTGCTGACCGTCGACGGACAACCGCTGCCCGGCACGGTCGACGCCTTCCGACGACTCCGGGACGCAGGCCTGCCGCTGGCGCTCGCGACGAACACGACGTCACGCAGCCGGGCGTCGCTCGCCTCGTCGCTTTCCGACGCCGGCTTCGCGGTGCAGCCGTCCGACATCGTCACCGCGCCCGCCTTGACCGCGGCCTACCTCCGGGAGCACCACGCCGGGGCGCGCTGCGTGGTACTGACCAGCGGTGACGTGTCCGCGGACCTCGAGGACATCACGGTCGTCGACGCCGCGGACGAGTCGGTCGACGTGGTGGTCCTCGGTGGGGCCGGAGCCGAGTTCACCTACGCGGCACTCGACCGGCTGTTCCACCACCTGCAGGCCGGCGCCGCGCTCGTGGCCATGCACCGCAACCTCTACTGGCGCACCGGCGAGGGCCTCTCGCTGGACGCAGGCGCCTTCCTGCTCGGCCTCGAACGCGCCGCCGAGGTCACCGCGGCGGTGCTCGGGAAGCCGGCCCCGGAGTTCTTCCGCACCGCGACCGCCGCGCTGGGCGTCGCCCCGCCCCGGACGCTGATGGTCGGCGACGACCTGGAGGCCGACGTCCTCGGCGCGCAGCACGTCGGCCTGACCGGCGTGCTTGTCCGCACGGGCAAGTACCGCGCGGACGTCGAGGACGCCCACGAGGAGTCCCCCGATCACGTCCTCGACAGCTTCTCCGACCTACCGGGTCTGCTGGGACTGTGAGACCGCCGACGGGACTCACTCGTGGCTGGCCCACCGACCGTCGAGATAGGCCAGCACTGCCGGGTCCGTGCTGCGGATGCGGTCGACCTCCTCGTCGGCGCCGCAGGTCCGCAGCGAGATCTCGACGCCCGAATCGGTGCGCGTGAGCACCCGCCACGTGGCACCGGCGTCGGTCCAGCGCTGCAGCACGGCGGCCACGTCATCGTCGTCTCCGGCGTCGTCCATGCTCACCCTCCCGGCACGATCATGCCGGACTCGTAGGCGAGCACCACCGCCTGCACCCGGTCCCGCACGCCCAGCTTGGCCAGGACGTGGCCGACGTGGATCTTCACCGTGCCCTCCGACAGGAACAGCTCGTCCGCGATCTCCCGGTTCGAACTTCCCGCCGCGAGCAGCGCGAAGACCTCGCCCTCCCGAGTGGTCAGCGCTTCGAGCACCGCTTCCCGCCGGGCCTGCCGTTCCTCGTCCGGGAGCAGTGGGACGAACCGGTCGATCAGTCGACGCGTCGCCGTCGGCGCGAGCACCGCGTCACCGCGCGCGACCGTGCGTATCGCGTTCAACAAGTCGGCCGGCGGAGCGTCCTTGAGGAGGAACCCGCTCGCCCCGGCACGCAGGCCGTCGTAGACGTAGGCGTCCACGTCGAACGTCGTCAGGATGAGAATTCGGGGCGGGGCGCCGGCGGAGGCGATGGCCCGCGTCGCCTCGATGCCGTCCACATCCGGCATCCGGATGTCCATCAGCACCACGTCGGGTCGGACC
>JAVEDQ010000237.1 GCA_030840885.1 Frankiaceae bacterium | reverse complement strand
CTCTCGGCGGACGAGACCGACCGCCGCCTGCGGCTGCTCAAAGACGCCATCGGGCGGGACCGGTCGATCGGCTTCCGCTACCACGACGGCAAGCCCGGCGTCATCGAGGGCTTGCTGTCCCGTGGCGACCGGCGCGTCGGCGCGGTGATCGAGGAGGTCGTCGCGCAGGGCGGCCGCTTCGACGGCTGGAGCGAGCACTTCTCCTACGACCGTTGGATCGCTGCCGCCGAAGCCGTCGGCATCGACGTCGACTGGTACACGACGCGGGAACGCGACGTCACCGAGGTGCTGCCATGGGACCACCTCGACTCCGGGCTGGACAAGGAGTGGCTCTGGGACGACTGGCAGGACGCGCTGGCCGAGACCGAGGTCGACGACTGCCGCTGGAGCCCCTGCTACGACTGCGGTGTCTGCCCGACCATGGGCACCGACATCCAGATCGGCCCGACCGGCAAGACCTTGCTGCCGCTCACGGTCGCCGCACCGCCGGTGGTCCACCCGGCCGGGGTCTAGCCGGGGTGGCCCGCTCCGCGCCGGATCTGACCGGCCGTCCCACCGAGGTCGTGCAGCGCCTGCGCCTGCAGTACACCAAGCGCGGTCGGCTCCGCTTCACCTCCCACCGCGACGTCGCCCGGGCCTTCGAGCGGGCGCTACGGCGCGCGGCGGCCCCGATGGCGTACTCGTCGGGGTTCACCGCGCACCCCAAGGTCTCGTGGGTGGGAGCGGCACCGACCGGGGTCGCGAGCGAGGCCGAGTACCTCGAGATCGCCCTGGCCGAGTCGCGCGACCCGGAACAGCTCCGGCTCGCCCTCGACGCGGCGCTCCCGCCCGGTCTGGACGTGGTGGCCTGCATACCGGCGGCCGGGGCTTCCCTGCCCGACCGCATCAATGCTGCGACGTGGTCGATCCGCCTCCCCGGGGTTTCTCCCGCGGCGGCGCAGGTGGCCCTGACCAGCGTATTCGCCGCCGAGACGGCGCCGGTCGAGAAGATGACCAAGGGGGGCCGCAAGACCGTCGACGTGCGCGCCGCCCTGGTCTCCGGCTGGCTCGCCGACCCGGCCGAGCCACGCCGGGAGGTCTCTGCGGCGGACGGCAGCCAGGATTGTGCGATACTCGGCGTTGTCGTACGGCAGCAGACGCCCGCCGTACGGCCCGACGACGTGATGGCCGCCTTCCGAACGGTGGCTGGTCTCGAGCCGCCGGTCCCTCCTGAGGTGACCCGGCTCGATCAAGGCCAGTTGAGTGAGGACGGGTCGATCGTTGACCCGCTGGACGTACAGGATGGCGCCAGGCCCGTTGGTTGACAGGCGTCATATACGCGCCGGCGGAACCCCGTCGGTGCCAGACAGTTCCTGAGCGGCCGCGGTCTCATCCCGCGCCCGGGAGCCGAAGGGCGTAACCCTTGACCGAACCCGAGCTTCCCCCCACCGAGCAGAACAGCGACGAACCCCAGGTCGCTTCGCCCACTGCCGACACGCCGTCGGGCGCGCCGGACAGCCCCGGCCCGGACAACCCGTTGCCCGGCCTGGACGCAAGCTCCGACGCCGACCTCGACGCCGACCTCGACGCCGATGCCGACAGCGATGCCGACAGCGATGCCGACGCCGACGAGGCCGCGGTCGCCCCGCAGAGCGACCCGTTCGACCCCTTCGCGTCCCCGGGCACCGGCCGACCCCGCCGACGCCGAGCCGCCAGCCGGCCCACCGGAGCGGCCCGCACCTTCGAGCCTGCCCCGCCGGTGGCGCCCACGCGCGACCTCGAGGCCGACGCACTGCTCGCCGACCCCGGGCCGGCCATCCCTGACGCTGCCGTCTCCGAAACTGCGGTCTCGGAGACTGCCGTGCCCGAAGAGGCCGAGCCCCGCGAGACCCCCGTGGCCGAGCTCGAGGTCGCGGCTGAGCTCACGCTCGACGCCGGCAGCGAGACCGCTTCCGAGCCCCCCAGCGCCGACACCGACGTCACCGACGTTCCCGACGCCGATGCCCCGCCGCCGCCCCGCCGCCGTTCGGCGCGTCGGGCCGCGGCACCCCCCACGCTGACCTTCAAGGCTCCGGACCTCTCCGAGCTGCCCCCGCGGCCGGTGCCCGTCGACGCCGAGGACGACCTCCGCTCGTCCTCCGACGACGAGGTCGAGGACGACGAGGACGGCCGGTCCGGCTCGTCGTCGGATTCCGACGACGAGTCCGACGGCGGTCGTAGCCGTCGACGTCGTCGTGGGCGTCGCGGACGCGGCAAGCCCCGCGACGAGGACGAGAACGAGAACACGTCCGGCGACGGCGGCTCCGCCGAGGAGTCGTCCGGATCGGCCGGGGCAGCCGCGGCCTCCGAGTCCGACGACTCCGACGGATCCGCCGACGAGAACGGCGAGGCGTCCGAGGGGAGTTCGGGCAGCAAGCGTCGTCGCCGGCGCCGCCGTCGCGGCGAGGGGGACGGCGACGACAGCAACTCGACGTCGGAGTCTTCGTCCTCCTCGAGCTCGTCGTCGTCCTCGTCGGCCGAGGACGAGATCAAGGGTGTCTCGGGTTCGACCCGGCTCGAGGCCAAGCGGCAACGCCGCCGGGACAACCGCGACACGAGCCGCCGCAAGGTCCCGATCGTCACCGAGGCCGAGTACCTCGCCCGTCGCGAGGCCGTCGACCGCGTGATGATCGTGCGCAACGCGGGCGACCGGACCCAGATCGCCGTGCTCGAGGACGACGTCCTCGTCGAGCACTACGTCACCCGCGCCAGCGCCACGTCCTACGCCGGGAACGTCTACCTCGGCAAGGTGCAGAACGTCCTGCCGAGCATGGAGGCGGCCTTCGTCGACATCGGCAAGGGACGCAACGGCGTCCTCTACGCCGG
>JAVEDQ010000558.1 GCA_030840885.1 Frankiaceae bacterium | reverse complement strand
ACGTCTGACCCATGCGCTCGCCAGAAGGTGTTAGCTAGCAGTAGCTAACCGGCTAACAGCAACATCAGGAGGTTCCCATGGTCAGCAGCAGCACGGATTCGTCGAAGAGCGGCAGCGCGCCCTTCGGTACCGACGCAGGTCGGATGCAGGAGGACGTGGAGCTCGCGATGGCGCGGATTCGCGAGCTCAACGAACGGGCGATGCAGGCGGCGCGCACCGCCGGTGAGGCCGGTCTCGACGCGTACGAGAAGGCCATGAAGTCCTTCGTCGACGTCGAGGAGCGGCTCGCCGACTCCACCCAGCTGGACTGGGTCAAGACGATCATCGGAGCCCAGGCCGAGTTCCTGCAGAACATCAGCGGCTCGTACGTGAACGCGGCGCGCGACCTGATCACGAAGTGAGCAGCTGGCCGCCGACCTCCGGACTCCCGAACCGGCTCCTCGACTCCACGTTCGCCTCGGCGCAGGCGTGGCAGAAGGGCGTGACCGACTACTGGGCCTCGGCCTTCCGCCGGTCGGCGACCCCTGCCGACCTGGGCGTCGAGTACCTCGAATGGTTGGCGCTCACGAGCAAGGTGCGCGAGCCGACCTGGTCGACGCCGCACGCGGTGGCCTGGGAGAACCGGGTCGCCCGCCTCCGCGATTTCTCGGGCGCTCGTCCGGCGCCGCGCTCGCCGGTCGTCCCGACACTGCTGCTCCCGCCGCAGGCCGGGCACTCGTCCTGCATCGTCGACTACTCGCCCGAGCAGAGCCAGGTCGGCGCCATGCTCGACGCCGGCCTGAACCCGCTGGCGTCACTCGACTGGATCGGCGCCACCGAGGCGACGAAGGACGCCGGCGTCGAGGAGTACCTCGCCACCGTCACCCGGGCCGTCGACTCGCTGACCGCGGGCCGCGCGGACGGCCGGGTGAACCTGGTGGGCGACTGCCAGGGCGGCTGGCTCGCGGTCATCTGGGCCGCGCTGAACCCGGAACGGGTGCACACGCTGACCATCGCCGGCGCACCGATCGACTACCACTGCGGCGAGCCGATGCTGCACGACTGGGTGCGCGCGCTGGCGCCCGACGGCGGGATCGAGACCTACCGCGGCATCGTCGACCGGGCAGGAGGCGTGCTGCCGGGCGAGTCGATGCTCGCCGGCTTCATCGCCCTCAAGCCGGAGAACGAGATCGACCGTCGGCTGCAGCTGCTGAGCAACATGCACGACCCGGCCTACGTCGAGCGGTACCGCGAGTTCGACACCTGGTTCCGCTGGACGCAGGCGATCCCGGGCGCCTTCTACCTCTGGATCGTCGAACACCTCTTCCAGCGGAACTCGCTGATCAAGGGAGAGCTGGAGATCGGTGGGCGGGTCGTCGACCTCGGCGCGATCACGGCACCGCTGTTCCTGTTCGCGGGGGAGACCGACCACATCACGCCGCCGGACCAGGTGTTCGCCCTCGTGGATTACGCCGGCAGCACCGAATCGGCCCGGCAGGTCAGCAGCGGCGGCCACCTCGGCCTGTTCATGGGGCGGGAGTCGCTGCGCGAGCACTGGCCTCCTCTGCTGCAGGCCGTGGCCGCGCTGTCGGCGCTGCCTTCGACGGCTCAAGTCCCGAGCGCCACCACGACAACCTGAGGAGAGGTGTGCCCGATGTTGGTTCTCATGTCCGGAGCTGAGCAGGCCGCTGGGCCGGTCCAAGCCGCCCTGGAACGGATGGGCGCCACCGTGGTGCGCGCCGACTCCGGATCTGGGTCGGGCTCCGGCCCCGGCTCCGATTCGGGCTCCGGACGAAAGGTGGACGCCTACGTCCAGCTTCCGACCCTGCTCTCGGTCGAGGGCCAGTCGAGCGCCGACTCCCTCGTCGAGCGCGTCGGCCGCTTCCTGGCCGACGGTCTCCTCACCCGGTTCCGCTCGGCGGCCGCGGTGCTACCGCAATTGAGCGAGGACGCCACCGTCGTCCTCGTCGCCGGCAACACACCCGTTCCCGGCACCGGCGTCGACGACCAGGCGGCGCGGTCCTCGATGCTGCGGGTGCTCGCGCACGCTCTTCGCGCGGAGGAGGCCCCGCGCCGGCTCCGCGTGCGGGTCCTGGAGCACGGCAGCAGCCCGGACGCGATCGCGCGGTGCGCGGCAGGGGAGGATGTCGTCAAGCCGTCGTCCTCGGCGTCTGGTCCGCCGGCCGGCAGCAGCGACGTCGACATGTCGTACGCGGACTGGCGCACCGAGGTCCTGGGCCTGGCGCACGCCGAGTTCTGACCCGGCGCGCTACATCCAGCCCTACGCACGACAGAGAGGGGAATCGGTGTCGAACAGACGCGCCGCACTCGTGACGGGTGCCGCCAGCGGCATCGGGCGTGCGATCGCCGAGCGGCTCGTCAAGGACGGCTGGGAGGTCCTGGGGGCCGACCTGAGCCCGGCCTCCGGACCGATCCCCGGTGTCGAAGTCGACCTCACCACGCGCGCCGGCAACCGGCAGGCGGTGGATGCGGCGGTTGAGCGCTTCGGTCGGCTCGACGCCGTCGTCGCGAACGCCGGCTACCAGCACGTGGCCCCCGTCGTCGACTTCCCGGAGGACCACTGGGACCGGCTGCTCGCGCTCATGCTCACCAGCCCGTTCCTGCTGGCCAAGTAC
>JAVEDQ010000204.1 GCA_030840885.1 Frankiaceae bacterium | reverse complement strand
CAGCGATGGAGAGGCGCGTGTTCGGCGGCACCAGGATGCACGTCGGCGTGAAGTAGTCGTCGTTCCCGTCGATCGTCGTCGTCCCCGGTCCCGCGCGTATCCAGCCGCGCCACACCGCCCCGTCGGTCAACCGTTCGCAGGCCTGCAGGGCGGCGGTCGTTGCGGAGGGCCGCGGTGTCGTCGTCGGTGCGGCCTCGGACGCGCAACCACCGACCAGCGCGAGTAGCGCCAGTGGTGCCAGCAGGGCGAGTCGCATCAGGACCCCTCTCAGGGATTGACCAACCAACGGCTGAAAGCAAAGCTAGCGCGAACTGTCTTTGGTAGGAAGGCCTCGAGGAGATCGACATGAGCATCGCCATCGCCCGGCCCCGCTCGGCGGGGTGCACCGGCGTCGCGGCTGCCGGCGAGGCGGTGCGGATGCGCGGCGTCGTGTGCCTGCTCGGACGGTTCGCCGCGCTCGCCGGCGCCGATCTCACCGTCCGCCGCGGCGAGACGGTGCTGGTCACCGGAGCGAATGGCGCGGGCAAGACCACGCTGCTCCGCGTCCTCGCCGGTCTGACCCCCGTGGTCGACGGCTCACTGATCGTGCTCGGGAAGGACCTGCGCCGGGATCCGCGCGCCGTTCGGCGTCGCGTGACCCTGCTGGGTCAGGACAGCGGCTGCTACGAGGACCTGTCGGTTCGTGCCAACCTGCGGTTCTTCGCGGAATTGGACGGACGGCACCGGTCCGACGTGGAGGACGTGCTGGAGCAGGTCGGCCTGCTGGAGGAGGCCGACCGCGCCCACCGGCTGCTGTCGACCGGGCAGCGGCGACGGTGCGCGCTCGCCGTGGCCATGCTGCGCCCGCCCGAACTCCTACTGCTGGACGAGGCGCACGCCTCACTCGACGCGGCGGGTCGCGTCGGAGTCGACACGCTGGTGCGTCAGGCGGCCGTGGCCGGCAGCGGCGTGGTCGTCGTCTCGCACGAGGTGGAGCGGGTCCGGCCGCTGGTGGACCGCGAGGTCGTGGTCGACAACGGCACGATCCGCGCGCTGGCGGGCCCGCGCTGAGCGGCGAGTGCGCTCTATAAAAAGTTTCGCTTGACTTTAGCTTGCCGTTCGCGGCATAACTCACGGCGTGTCCTTCGCATCGCCGACCACGACCCACCTCGCCGCTGAGCGGCGGGGCCCGGGCCTGCTCCGCGGCGCGATGCTCGTCCTGGTCAAGGACCTGCGCATCGAGGCCAGTTCCCGGGTCGTCACGAACCAGGTGATCCCGTTCGCGGGGATCGTCCTGCTGATGTTCGCCTTCGCGGTGGACCCCGCGCGCCAGTCGCTGCAGGGGATGGCTCCCGGACTGTTCTGGATCGCAGTCGTCCTCGCCGCGGTGCTCGCGGTTTCCCGGGCCACCGCGGTCGAGAACGAGAACGGCGCACGGGACGCGCTGCGCCTGTCCGGCCTCGACCCGGCGGCGGTCTTCCTCGGGAAGGTCGCCGCGGTCGCGATCCAACTGGTGCTGCTCGAAGTGGTGCTCGTCATCGGGGTCGTGGTCCTCTACGGATTCCCGATCGTCGCGCCCGGCCTCCTGCCCGCGTCGGCCGCCGCCCCAACCGTTGCGACGGCGGCGGCCGGCGTCCTCTACGCGACGCTGGCCGGCGCCATTCGGTCCCGCGAGACGCTACTCCCGCTGCTCGCGCTTCCGGTGCTCGCTCCGGTGGTTCTCGGCGCCGCGCGGGCGTGGAGCGCAGCCGGCGAGCACTCGATGGGCGAGGCCTGGCGATGGGTGCAGCTGCTCACGATCTTCGCCGCCGTGCTCGTCGCGTTCGGCGTCGCCACGTACAGCGGATTGCTGGAGGAGGCCTGATGACCGGTTGGCGCTCACGGCTGGGTCAGTTGACCGACCTGGCCACGGTCGGGGCGCTGGGAACCCTGGGTTACCTGGCGCTCGTCGTGGCACCCCCGGACGCGGTCCAGGGGGACGCCCAGCGGCTGATGTACCTGCACGTACCGGTGGCTTGGTTGGCGTACCTCTCCTTCGGCGTCACAGCGCTGGCGTCCCTGCTGTACCTCGTCCCGGCGACGCGTTCGCTGCGCTGGGACCTGCTCGCCGGGGCTTCCGCCGAGATCGGCGTGGTCTTCACCGGCCTGACCATCCTGCTCGGGTCGATCTGGGCTCGCCCGGTCTGGGGCGTCTGGTGGACCTGGGACGCCCGGCTGGTCACGACGGCCGTGCTCTTCTTCCTGTTCCTCGGCTACCTCGCACTGCGCCAGGTGCCTGCCGCCCCGCACGTTCGTGCTCGTCGGGCAGCGGTGGCGGGTCTGGTCGCGGTCACCGACGTGCCGGTGGTGCATCTGTCGGTGATCTGGTGGCGGACCCTGCATCAGCAGCCCACGGTGCTGAACCCCGAGCTGAACCCGCAGATCCACGGCGTGATGGCGACGACCCTGCTGTGGGGCGTCGTGGCCTTCACCTTGCTCTACGTCACGCTCCTGCGGCACCGGTACCGGCTGGCCGGCCTGGAGGAGCAGCGGGAGGAGCTGCTCCTGCACCAGGCCGTCCTCGAGCGGCGCGGCATCGCAGCGGACCCGCTCGTCCCGGTCCTCTCCGACGCCCAGTCGCTTCCGGACACGCAAACACTCTCGGAGGCCCAGCGATGACCGACCCGGGCTTCGTCGTCGCCGGCTACACGATCACGGCGCTGGTGATCACGGCTTACGCCGCATCGTTGCGCGCCCGGATGCGTCGGGCCGATCCCACGCGGTCCCTCCGGAATCGGGACGGTTGAGATGCACCTCCGACACGGGCTGGCGCGCTGGTGGGTCCTGCTCGGGATCTGCGCCGCCGCGATCGCGTGGCTGGTCGTCGGCGGCCTCGCCAGCAACATCGTCTACTTCCGGACCGCATCCGAAGCCCAAGCCGACCGCGTACACGACGCGACGCACGTGTTCCGTCTCGCCGGCGCGGTCGTCCCGAACAGCGTGCAGGCGGTGGCCGACGGCGTGGACTTCCAGCTCACCGACGGCCACGTGACGATCCCCGTGCACCACCGCGGCGACCCGCCCGAACTGTTCCGCCCCGGTGCGCCCGTCGTGGTCGAGGGCCACTGGGACTCGCCCGCTTCGAGCGCCTTCTTCGCCTCCGACCGGATTCTGATCAAGCACGGCTCCGAGTACTCGCCCCCGCCGGTGCCCGGTCAGAACGCTCCCGCGAACGCCGGTCAGGCGAACGCCACCCAGGCGGCACGGCGATGAAGGCACAACTCGGCACGCTGGCGCTCGCGGTTGGCTTCGCCGCCGCCGTCACCGGGGCAGTCGTCGCCGCCCTGGCCGCCCGCCACCGCGACGCGTCCCGGCTCCGTACCGTGCGCCGCTTCGTGTTCCTCGTGTTCGCCTCGGCCGTCGCGGCAGCAGCGGTGATGGAGTGGGCGTTGCTCAGCCACGACTTCTCGCTCGCCTACGTCGCCGGCAACGACTCACGGGCCACCCCGACGCTGTTCACGATCACAGCGCTGTGGGCGGCGCTGCAGGGATCCATCCTGCTGTGGTCGCTGATCCTGACCGGGCATCTCGCGTTCGCGACGTGGCGCTGGCGGACTCGCGGGCCCGACCCGCTGATCACGTGGACCGCCGCGGTCGGGCTGGCCATGTCCGGCTTCTTCTTCGCCCTGATGCTCACCGCAGCCGACCCATTCCGGGTGACGTCAGGGCCGGTTCCCCACGACGGCAACGGGCCGAACCCGTTGCTGCAGAACCACCCGATGATGGCGTTCCACCCGCCGATGCTCTACCTGGGCTATGTCGGCTTCAGCGTTCCGTTCGCGATGGCTCTCGCTGCCCTCATCACCGGGCGCATCGGTGAGGAATGGCTGCGCCTGATTCGCACCGCGACCCTGCTCGCCTGGGGCTGCCTCACCGGCGGGATCGTGCTCGGCGCGTGGTGGAGCTATGCGGTGCTCGGTTGGGGCGGCTACTGGGCCTGGGATCCGGTCGAGAACGCGGCCCTCATCCCGTGGTTGACCGGGACGGCCTTTCTGCACTCGGTCATCGTGCAGCAGCGGCGCGGGATGCTCCGCGTCTGGAACCTCTCGCTGCTCGTCGCGACGTACTGCCTCACCATCCTCGGCACGTTCCTCACCCGCTCCGGGGTCGTGAACTCGGTGCACGCCTTCACCCAGTCGGACG
>JAVEDQ010000197.1 GCA_030840885.1 Frankiaceae bacterium | reverse complement strand
GCTTGGCGACGACGGTGAGCATGCCGGCGAAGTGGCCGGGCCGGCTCTCGCCTTCGAGGCGCTGCCCGAGGGGACCTGGGTCGATGCGGACCAGCGGTTCCCCGCCGGGGTACATGTCCTCGACGTCTGGCGCGAACACGAGGTCGACGCCTTCGGCGGTGCAGAGCGCGAGGTCGGCGTCGAGGGTGCGGGGATAGCGGTCGAAGTCTTCGCCCGGGCCGAACTGCAGCGGGTTGACGAAGATCGTCGTGACGACGGACGCGCACTCGGCGCGGGCGAAGCGCATCAGCGAGGCGTGACCCCCGTGCAGCGCACCCATCGTCGGGACGAGACCGACGGGGCCGGGAAGCTCGGCGCGCGCCTCGGCGAGTTCGGCGAGCGTGCGCACGATGCGGAAGGTCGTCGCCGGGACTGTGCTTGCAGCGACCGTCACGAGGCGTCCGCGGCGTCCGCGCCCAGCGGCAGGCCGGCGAGCACGTCGAGCAGGTCGAGGTTCGGGTCGTGCAGTCGGCTGGCGGTCGCCCGCGAGATCGCCAGGTAGGTGGGCCGTTCCGCCGGGGCGTATGAGGCCAGCGCGTCGAGGTGCGAGGCGACGGTCGCGGCATCACCGCGCGCCACCGGGCCGGTCAGGGCTGCGTCACCGGAGGCAAGTGCGTTGTCGAGCGCGGCGGTCAGCAGTGGCCGGAGCACGGCGGCCGGGTCGGCGACCCCGGTCGCCCGGACGACGTCGAGTGCCGACGCGACCAGCGTCACCAAGTGGTTCGCCCCGTGGGCCAGGCCGGCGTGCCAAAGGGGGCGGAGCTCCTCCGGGACAGCGACGGCGGATCCGCCGACGGCGGAGACGAGCTGCTCTGCCAGCGGCCAGTGCCGGCCGAGTGCGGTGACGCCGAACACCGTGCCGCGGATGCGCGGAAGGTCCTCCGGGCCGCCGGTGAAGGTCATCGCCGGGTGGATCGCGAGGGTCGCGGCGCCGAGGTCGGCCAGCGGCTGCAGGACGGCGAGGCCGTGCCGGCCGGAGACGTGGGCGACGAGCTGGCCCGGGCCGACGGCACCGGATGCGGCGAGTTCGGCGACCATGCCGGCGAGGGCGTCGTCGCCGACCGAGAGCAGGATGCCGGTGCTCCGGCGGGCGACCTCAACGGCCGGGGCGGCGGGGACGTCGGGGAGGAGGCCGGCGGCGCGGGCCAGCGAGGCCTCGCTTCGGACGGACAGCCCGACGACGGAATGCCCAGCCGCCAGGAGGGCGGCGCCGAGGACGGAGCCGACGCGGCCGGCGCCGATGATGCCGATGTCGTAGGCGCCGAGATCAGGGATCGCGCGCTCGGGCACAGCCGAGAAGTGAGCAGTCACAGCCGTCTCAGTCCTTCGCGTTCCAGTCCAACAGGGGTACCGGACGTTCCGGGCCAGCGTAACGCTGGGGTTCACCCGCACGATTCCCTCTCGTAACGGTTCCCCTCACGCTCTGTGACTGCGATCACCTGTTACCGGAGGTACCCCGGCTCGCGGGCGAGGATGAGCCGGTGACCATCTGGGCCGAGGCGATGGCGGCTGGCCTGCACGGCCGCGACGGCTACTACACCCGCGGTCGCGGGCCTGGTCAGGACTTCCGCACCTCCTCGACGGTGGCCCCCGACGTGTTCGCCGACGCGATCGCCGCGCTGCTCGGGAAACTGCCGCTCGGGGTCTCGGACGAGGTGGTCGAGATTGCTGCCGGCACCGGCGCGGTGCTCGCCGCCCTCGCCGAGCGCCTGCCGCCGCAGGTCAGGCTCGTCGGCGTCGAGCAACGGCCGCGCCCGGCGGGTCTGCCCGGGCGGGTGGAGTGGCGCGACCAGCTGCCGGCCCAGGTCTCCGGCCTCCTGCTCGCCGTCGAGTGGCTGGACACGGTGCCGGTCGACGTCGTGGTCGACGGTCGGGTCCAGCTCGTCGGGGTCGACGGGGTGGAGCGCCCAGGCCCGCCGGTACCCACAGGAGACGCTGCCTGGTTGGAGCAGTGGTGGCCGATCGGAGACCGCCGCGAGGTCGGTTGCCGTCGGGACGACGCCTGGGCCGACGCGGTCGCCCGCCTGGTATCGGGGTTGGCGGTGGCCGTCGACTACGGCCACCTCGCGGCGGCGCGGCCGCCGATGGGCACCCTGCGCGGTTACCGCGACGGGCAGGTGACCGCCCCGGTGCCCGACGGGTGCTCCGACGTCACCGCCGCGGTCGCGTGGGACGCGGTGCAGGCTGCCGTGCCCGGGCGTTCGGTCCTCACCACGCAGGCGTCGGCGCTGCGGGCGCTCGGGATCTCCGCGGCGCTCCCGCGCCGGGACCACCCCGGGTACGCGGCCACCCTCGAGCGCGCGTCGCGGGCGCGGCTGCTGCTTGACCCCGAGGGCCTCGGGGGTTTCTCGTGGCTGGTCACGCAGCCCGGGACCGACACCACCGGCTCACTAGAGTGGCTCGGATGAGTCCGGCCGGCCGTCGCACCGCGACCGTCGCCGTCGGTGCGGGTGCCCTCGGCGGGGTGTCCGCAGGTGAGAGCCTCGTGCTCGACCTCGGCGCCGACCACCCGTCGACGCACGGCGGGATGCGGCTGGCGCTCGAGCTCGACGACGACGTGACCGACGCTGTGATCACGGCCGCCGATCCGCACATCGGTTTCGTGCACCGCGGGGCCGAGAAGCTGTTCGAGGTCCGCGACTACCGCCAGATCCTCATGCTCGCGAACCGGCACGACTGGCTGTCGTCCTTCGCCGGGGAGGTCGGGGTCGCGCTGGCTGTCGAGCGGCTGATGGGCCTCGCCGTCCCGCCGCGGGCGACGCGGTTGCGCACCGCGCTGCTCGAGCTGAACCGCGCGAGCGCCGGGCTCGCCTTCCTCGGCACCGTCCCCGGCGACGACGGCCGCGCCGTGATCCGCACGGTGGCGCAGCGCGAGGCGCTGCTGCGCGTGTTCGAGGAGGTCACCGGTGGGCGGGTGCACCTGATGTTCACCCGCATCGGCGGGGTGCAGCAGGACGTCCCGGCCGGATGGATCGACCGGACCGTCGGTGTCGTCGACCGGTTGCTCGCCGAGCTCGGCCCGCTCACCGAGGCGCTGCTCACCGCCGAGCCCGTCCGCCGCCTCGCGGGGGTCGGCGCCGTGACTCCGGAGCTCGTGGACGCCTACGGGCTCTCCGGTCCGGTCGCCCGCGCCGCCGGTGTGCCGCTCGACCTCCGCCGCGACGAGGCCTACCTCGACTACCCCTCGCTCGATCTGACGGTTCTCGCGCGAACCACTGCCGGGCCGGGCGACGTCCCGTCCCGACTCTCGTGCCTGTGCGACGACGTCCGCGGCGGTCTGCTGCTGGCCCGCGAGTGCCTGACGTCGCTGCCGAGCGGCCCGGTCAACGTCCGCCTGCCGAAGCTCGTCCGCGCCCCGGAGGACGAGACCTACAGCTGGATCGAGGCGCCGCTCGGCATCGCCGGCTGCCACCTCGTCTCCCGCGGCGGCACCACTCCCTGGCGGCTCAAGCTGCGGACGCCGTCGTTCGCGACGCTCTCGGCGCTGCCTGCGATCCTCCCCGGCGTGGTCCTGCAGGACCTGCCGGCCGTGCTCGCGTCGCTGTTCTTCGTGCTCGGCGACGCCGACCGCTGACGCGGGGGTTTCCACCGGGGATAGCACCGTCCACAATTGCCGAGGAGACGGGCGTTCCCCGCCTCCGGCACCGCCGGATGAGTCCCTGCGAGCGGAGGCGGACGATGGTTGTCACGACGACGGCAGACATCGCAGGACATCCCATGTCCTGGGACGAGTTCCTGGCGCTGCCCGACGGCGACCGCGTCGAGTTCACGCAGGGACGCGCGGTCGTGAGCCCGCCGCCGACCTTCGCACACCAGGAGATCTGCCTGCGGCTTCGCGACGCCCTCCGGGCCGGACTCGGCACGGACACCATTGTCGCCGTGGCCACCGGCTGGGTGGACGCGGCCGAGCAGTGGACCCGGATCCCCGATCTCATGGTCCTGGGCCGGGCTCCGGCCGACGGCGCCGTCGTCACCGAGCCGCCGTTGGTCGTGGTCGAGGTGCTGTCGTCGAACCGACGGAGCGACCTGGTGGTGAAGGCGGTCGAGTACCACCGCGAAGGCGCGGGCCAGTACTGGGTCGTCGACCCCCGCGACCAGACGATCGACGTCTTCGTGCGGGCTCCTGCGGCGTGGCACCGGCTGCATCGGATGACCGTCGAGACGCCGACAGCGGAGGTCAGTGTCGGTGAGGGTGTCGGCGTTCGTCGGTTCACGCTGCGCCTGCCCGACATCCTCCGCTGAGCCCGCCTCCGTGCCGGAAGTCGGTCAGCCGCCGGCGGAGACCACGTCGGCGTCGGACGAGAACACCTCGCCGACAAGCACCCGACCCTGTTGGAGCGCCCGGCGGGTGACCGGTCCGTCGGAGTCGAGTGCGGTGAACCCCGTGATCTTCAGCCCGTAGGACTTCTCGAGGATCGGCTGACAGAACGGGCGCTGTGGGCACTCCGCTGTCCCGCCCAGCGTCACGCCGCCGGGGCACTTGGCGGCGAGGTCTGACAAGGTCTCGACCCCGAGGCGCTCGGCCGTCGCCTTCGTGACCGCGAAGGCGTTCTGATCGGTTGCCCTTGCCGGATCCAGGACGGTGAGACCGCGGGCTGCGGCGAGCGGACGCAGGACGGCCATGGTCCGGTCGATCTCGTTGCTCGGACCGCCGTCCAAGCGGCCTGCCTTCGCGGCGAGGAAGGTGGTCAGCGTGGCTGCGTACTCCGGCGTCACCTGCGCCTGGCCCGACTGCAACGCCGGTTGCAGCACCTCCCGGTCGCGGAAGATGCGCACGCGGGCGTGGTAGCCGGCCGCGTCCAGGACAGCGACGTAGACCGCGGCGAGGGCGCGGCTCTCGCTGAAGTCGGCCGCCGCCACGACAATCGTCCCGCTGCCGCCGGTGAGACCGACGGTGATGCGTCGGCGTTCGAGGAAGTTCCGAGCCGCCTGCGCCGGGTCGGTCCCGTCGAGGGCAACGGCGCGGTTCAGGCCGAGCAGCTCATCCTGGGAGAGCGCCTCCGAGACCCGGCGCAGCGCTGTGGTCAGCGGGGCCGACGCCACCGTGCTCCGGAGGACCGGGACCACGTTGTCGCTGTTCTGGGACCTGCGGTCGTCGGTCAGCGTCACGAGCTGCGAGTCCGGCGTCCCGACGCAGCCCGTGGCGGGCTTGGGTGGGGCCGGGCCGCCTCCGCCCGAGCAGGCCACGAGAGCACAGAGGGCCAGGACGACAAGAACCGCGACGCGGAGCCGGGCGCGGCCAGACGTCACCGCGTGCACGCCTGCCCCCCGACCCACGCTCAGCCGGTCGCGCCGGGCTGTCCGGGTGGGGGTGACGTCGGTCCAGCGGCGGCGTCGGTGGCGTCGGTCTCCACCGACCGCCGCAACGCGCTGTGCAGGGAACCGGGGGCCAGCACGCCCACGTAGCGACCACCGTCGGTGACCGCGACCCAGCCGTCGTCGTGCTGCAGCATCAGCGACAGCGCGTCCTTCAGTGTCGTGCCGACGTCGACGACCCCGGCCGGGGGTTGTGCGAGGTCGGCCGCGATGTCGGCTGCGCCGGAGGAACCGTCGAGCATCGCCGGGCTGACCCGGCCCAGCAGCCGGCCGTCGTCGCCCACGACGATGCCGTACGGAGCACCGGCCAGCAGCGAGCGGGCTTCGCTCGTGCTGGCCGACGCCGGCACGACGGGTGGCGCTTCGAGGTCGGCGGCGTCGACGGTGGTGACGGCGAGCCGTCGGAGGCCCCGGTCCATCCCGACGAAGTCCGCCACGAAGTCCGTCGCCGGAGCGCCGAGCATGCGGGCCGGCGGGTCGTACTGCTCGAGCAGACCACCCTGGCGGAACACCGCGACCCGATCGCCGAGCCGGACCGCTTCGTCGATGTCGTGGGTGACGAACAGGATCGTCTTGCGGACCGCGGCCTGCACCCGGAGGAACTCGTCCTGCAGGCGGGCGCGGGCGATGGGGTCGATGGCCGAGAAGGGCTCGTCCATCAGGAGGACCTCGGGGTCGGCACCGAGGGCGCGGGCGACACCGACGCGCTGGCGCTGACCCCCCGAGAGTTGGCTGGGGTAGCGCGGCCCGTACTGGGAGGGTTCGAGTCCGACCAGCTCGAGCAGCTCGTTGGCCCGTTCGCGCTGCCGCTTCTTGCTCCACCCGAGCAGGCGCGGGACGGTCGCCACGTTCGCCGCGACGGTCAGGTGCGGGAACAGGCCGACCTGCTGGATGACGTAGCCGATGCGGCGGCGGAGCTCCACCGGATCGGCCTTGGTGACGTCCTCGCCCTCGAGGATGATGCGTCCGCCCGTGGGCTCGATGAGTCGGTTGACCATCTTCAGTGTGGTGGTCTTGCCGCAGCCGGACGGGCCGACGAGGCAGACCAGTTCGCCGCGCGGGACGGCCAGCGAGATCTCCTGGACGGCGACGGTGCCATCGGCGAACCGCTTGCTGACCTTGTCCAGGGCGATCGCCACGTCGCCCGCGGAGGCGGCGCCGGAACCGGCCTTCGCGGCACGTCCTGCGGCATCACCCGGCGGATCGGCCAGTGCGGCGGTAGCGTCCACCCGTGATCCTCTCGGCGGCTCCGAGCTGTTACAGCCGAAGCGTCAACTCGTGGTTCTGCACGCAGTACGTGCACGACTACTCGAGCGACATTCAACACGCCATCGTCCAACACATCAGTTTGTCCGCGCTCATCCTCGCGATCGCGATCGTCCTGAGCTTCCCTCTGGCGCTGCTGGCGCTGCGGGCGAAATGGTTGCGGAGCAGCATTCTGGGGTTGCT
The DNA here is from genome assembly GCA_030840885.1 of Frankiaceae bacterium. Classification (GTDB taxonomy): domain Bacteria; phylum Actinomycetota; class Actinomycetes; order Frankiales; family Frankiaceae; genus JAVEDQ01. The sequence goes on along the minus strand of JAVEDQ010000197.1, from coordinate 943 downwards.
CGGCGTGATCTACACGATCCCGTCGCTGGCGCTGTTCGTGCTGCTCCAACCCGTCTTCGGTGTCACCCACGCCACCCCCGTGGTCGTCGCGCTGGTCGGCTACGCGCAGCTCCTGCTGGTGCGCAACGTCCTGATCGGGCTCGAGGAGGTCCCGGCCGACGTGCTCGAGGCCGCCCGCGGCACGGGCTACGGGCCCGTCCGCCTGCTGTTCGGCGTGCGGATACCGCTGGCGCTGCCGGCGATCCTGGCCGGGATCCGGCTGACGACGGTCTCGACCATCGCCCTGCTCAGCGTCGGCGGCCTGATCCAGCAGGGTGGGCTCGGGCAGCTCATCCTCGACGGCCAGCAGCGCGACATCCGCGCGCAGGTCGTCGCCGGCGTGGTCGCCATCGTGGCGCTCGCGCTGATCGCCGACCTGGTGCTGCTGCTGCTCCAACGACTGGCCACACCGTGGTCGAGGGCGAGGACCTGAGCCGTGGACCTGTTCCGCAACGCGTTGGCCTACCTCGGCGACGGCAGCAACTGGGGCGGACACGACGGCATCCTTCCGCTGGCCGTGTCACACCTCAAGATCACGCTCATCGCGGTCCTGCTCGCCGCCATCGTCGGCCTCAGCCTCGGCATCGCGCTGGGGCACGCCCGCCGCGGCGGATCGGTCGTGACGGCGCTTGCGAACCTCACCCGCGCCGTGCCGGTGCTCGGCCTGCTGGCCCTGCTGGCCACCAACGGCAGCCTCGGGGTGACCGCGACGTCGGCGATCCTCGCGCTCGCGGTGTTCGCCGTCGCCCCCATCCTGACCAACACCTGGACGGGCGTGAGCACGGTCGACCGCGAGACCGTCGAAGCGGCCACCGGGCTCGGTATGTCGGGTCGGCAGGTCCTGCTCGGCGTCGAGCTGCCGCTGGCGTTGCCGCTGATCGCCGCCGGCCTGCGGACCGCCCTG
>JAVEDQ010000177.1 GCA_030840885.1 Frankiaceae bacterium | reverse complement strand
CGGGCCTACGCCGACGTCTCCGGCGGACTCGGGCCGGTGGGCACGGTCTACTCGACCGCGCTCGCGTCGGTGGAGGAGCCGCTGGACCCGGCGACGACCGAGCACGATCTCGCAGAGCTGTTACTCGCCGAGCTGCGGCGGGTGCGGCCGCAGGAACTCGAGCGCGGGGTCACCCTCGCCGGGCCGCACCGCGACGACCTCGTCCTCTCGATCGGTGACCTCCCCGCCAAGGGCTACGCGAGCCAGGGGGAGTCGTGGTCGCTTGCGCTCGCGCTCCGGCTGTCCTCCTACGATGTTCTGCGAGCCGACGGCGCCGAACCGGTACTGCTCCTCGATGACGTGTTCGCCGAGCTCGACGCGACCCGTCGGACGCGGCTGGCCGGGCTGGTGGCGCCGGCGGAGCAGGTGCTCATCACGGCCGCCGTGGCCGAGGACGTCCCACCGGGCTTGCAGGGCGCGCGATTCGAGGTCCGGCGTGGCCAGGTGGAACGCGCCTGACAGCCGCGCTGGGCACTCGCGTGCGGACACCGTGCGGCTTCGGGACGGCTTCCTGGGCGCACCGTGTGGTCATGCCCGGCCACCCGGGGTTGTGAAGGCCCGGGGGCGGTTCCGCTCCCCGTGTCAGGCGAATAGCGTGAGCGCACGATGACCCCACCGACCCCACCGACCCCACCGACCCCACCGAACCCACCCACGACCCCACCGACTCCACCCGAGGGCACTCCGGCCAAGGGGGCGGATCTGGCCCGGGCGGCGCTGGCGCGCGCGAAGAAGGATGCCCGGGTCCGATCGTCGGCCACGGCGCGTCGCACCCGCGCGGCCGACCGGGACAGCAAGGCACCGGGCGAGGACGAGCGCTCCGCCGGGGAGCCGCTCGCCTTCGGGTCGGCGGTGCGCGAACTGCTCGATCAGCGCGGCTGGAACGGCGAGGCCGCGGCGGCCAAGGTGCTCGCGAACTGGGAATCGCTGGTCGGCCAGGAGATCGCTGCGGCCTCCAAGCCGGTTCGGCTCCGTCACGGCGAGCTGCTGGTCGAGGCCGAGTCGACCGCCTGGGCGACGCAGTTGCGCCTGCTCAGCCGCATGATCCTCGGGCGCATCGGCGCCGAGCTCGGGCCCGAGGTCGTCCGCAAGCTCGTGGTCCGCGGCCCCACCGCCCCCGACTGGCGCCACGGCCGGCTACGGGTCCAGGGGCCGGGGCCACGGGACACCTACGGCTGATCCACGGCTGGTCGACGCGGCAAAGCAGGCGGAACAGTAAGAGCCTGCAGCGGGCCGTCAGCGGTTTCGACTCCCTGCCCGCGTGGGGGGAGTAGACCGCGGCAGCGTTCGACGGGCTGTGGACACGACAGGCCGTGTCAGGCCCCAATCCTGTCGTGGGCCAGGGGTAGACTCGTGCTGTTGTCCAGGCGCACCGGCGCGTCTGCGGCGCATGACGCCCCACCTGGCGACCACCGGCCGATTACCTGCAAGACCCGCACGATCCGGTGGGGAGCACGGCCCGGCGACAACGATTCGTTCGACAGAGAGACGGCTGCGTGGCCTCCAACGAATACAACGCTAGTTCCATCAAGGTGCTGGAAGGCCTCGAGGCTGTCCGCCTGCGACCGGGCATGTACATCGGCTCGACCGGGGAACGGGGCCTGCACCACCTGGTCTACGAGGTGGTCGACAACGCGGTGGACGAGGCGCTCGCCGGCTACTGCACCGACATCATCGTCTCGCTGCTCGGCGACGGCGGGGTCCGGGTCGAGGACAACGGTCGTGGCATCCCGGTCGGTCGGCACCCGGTGGAGAAGCGTCCGGCCGTCGAGGTCGTCCTCACCACCCTGCACGCCGGCGGCAAGTTCGACGGCAAGTCCTACGCCGTCTCGGGTGGTCTGCACGGTGTGGGCGTCAGCGTCGTCAACGCACTGTCCAGCCACCTCGAGGTGAACATCAAGACGGACGGCTTCGAGTGGTTCCAGCCCTACGCGCTGACGCGTCCCGCCGCACCGCTCGAGAAGCGGGGTGCGACCTCGGAGACCGGGACCGCGGTCACCTTCTGGGCCGACCCGACCATCTTCACCGAGACGACGACGTACTCCTACGACACCCTCTACCGCCGCCTGCAGGAGATGGCCTTCCTGAACAAGGGCCTGCGGATCGTCCTGCGCGACGAGCGGACGGCCGAGCAGGCCGGCGCGGTCGAGGGCGAGCAGACGAAGGAGGCCGAGTTCCGCTACGAGAACGGCCTCGTCGACTTCGTCGGGCACCTGAACAGCGCGAAGGAGCCGGCCCACAAGACCGTCATCACCTTCGAGGCCAAGGGCGAGGGCATCGAGGCTGAGGTGGCGATGCAGTGGAAGGGCGGCAACAACTACGCCGAGTCCGTCTACACCTTCGCCAACACCATCAACACGCACGAGGGCGGTACTCATGAGGAGGGCTTCCGCGACGCGTTGACCCGTGCCGTGAACGCCTACGCCAAGGACGCGAACCTGCTGAAGGCCGCGAAGAACAACGGCAAGGGTGGCGACGAGCGGCTGCAGGGCGACGACATCCGCGAAGGCCTCACCGCCATCGTGTCGGTGAAGCTCGCGCAGCCCCAGTTCGAGGGGCAGACCAAGACGAAGCTCGGTAACACCGAGGCGAAGTCCTTCGTCTCCGGGTTGGTCTACAGCGGTCTCAAGGACTGGCTGGAGTCCCACCCCGGCGAGAGCAAGGGCATCATCATGCGCGCCATCGACGCGCAGCGTGCCCGGAT
>JAVEDQ010000552.1 GCA_030840885.1 Frankiaceae bacterium | reverse complement strand
CGTCGCCCTGGTCGTCTGGAGCCTGCGTTCCCGGACGGCGACTCGGACGTGACCCCGGCGCTGCTTCCATCGGTGCTGCGGACGGCGCTGTGGGGCACCGCGCTCGCGGTCGCCGCGCACACCGTCGTCAACGCGCGACTCCTCCGCCGTCCCCCGGCTGCCGCTCCCGTACCGGAGCAGGTGAGCGTGCTGCTGCCCGTCCGCGACGAGGCGGAGCGGATCGAGCCGACCCTGCGGGCCCTGCTCGCCTCGACCCACATGCCGTCGCTCGAGATCGTCGTGCTCGACGACCACTCCACGGACGGCACCGCCGATCTGGTCCGCGGGCTGGCGGGCGAGGACCGCCGTGTCCGCGTGGTCTGCAGCGACGCCGAGCCGCCACCGGGCTGGCTCGGCAAGCCCTTCGCCTGCGCGCGGCTGGCGGAGCTGGCAGACCCTGGCAGCTCGGTACTCGTGTTCCTCGACGCGGACGTGGTGCTGGCCCCCGACGGACTCAGCCGCACGGTGCGGCTGCTCCGCGAGGCCGAACTCGGCTTCGTGTCGCCCTACCCGCGCCAGCAGGCGGAGACGGCCGTCGAGCGCCTCGTGCAACCGCTGCTGCAGTGGTCGTGGCTCGCGCTGCTGCCGCTGCGGCTGGCCGAGCACGCCGCACAGCCGTCGCTCGCCGTCGCCAACGGGCAGCTGCTGGCGGTCGACACCGATCTCTACCGCCGCAGCGGCGGGCACACCGCCGCGGGCGGGGCCGTCCTCGAGGACATCGCGCTGGCCCGGGTGCTACGGGCCGCCGGTGGCCACGGCGGGATGGCGGACGGGACCGACGTCGCCCGCTGCCGCATGTACGACGGCGGCCGCGAGCTGCGCGACGGATACGCCAAGTCGCTGTGGGCCGCGGCGGGCGGATCGGGGCTCGGCAGCGCCGCGCAGGTGGGCCTGCTGCTCGCGCTGTACGCGCGCCCCGATCCGGTCTGCTTCGCCGCCGGTGTCCTGAGCCGCGTGGTGGCGGCCCACCGGACCGGTGGACGCGCCTGGCCGGATGCGCTGCTGCACCCACTGTCGGTGCTCGCCTACGCCGCGCTCACCGGGCTCTCCTGGGTCCGCCACACGAGTGGCACCGCGACCTGGAAGGGCCGGAACCTCGCCGTACGGTGGTGAGCGTGGCCAGGGTCGTCGTCATCGGCGCCGGCATCGGGGGTCTCGCGGCTGCGGCCCGACTGACCGCCCAGGGCCACACCGTCACCGTCGTCGAACAGGCACCGACGGTTGGCGGCAAGCTCGGCTGGCTCGAGCTCGACAGCCCGGACGGCTGCTTCCGCTTCGACACCGGCCCGTCGCTGCTGACGATGCCGCAGGTCTTCCGCGACCTATTCGCCGCCACCGGCGACCCGCTGGAACGCACCCTCGAGCTCCGGCGCCTCGACCCGCTGGCGACCTACCACTTCGCCGACGGCACCGTCGCCGACGCCGACGAGCTCACCGACGACGACGGCTGGCGGCGCCTGATGGACCGCGCCCGCCGGATGTGGGACGCCACCGCACCGACGTTCCTCGAAGCCGCCGGCCCGCCGTCGCTGACCGGGCTGGCCCGGCGTTCGCCGCGGGACCTGCCGCTGATCGCGCCGCACCGCAGCCTGCGCAGCATCGGCCGCCGGTACCTCGACGACCCGCACCGCCAGATGTTCCTCGAGCGCTACGCCACCTACTCCGGCAGCGACCCGCGACGGGCGCCCGCGGTGCTGGCGACGGTGCCCTACGCCGAGCACACCTTCGGCGGCTGGTACGTCGAAGGCGGCCTGCACCGGCTGGCGCTGGCCCTCGCCGACCGTGCCGGCACCGTACGGACCTCGACGGGCGTCGCCGGGATCGACCTGACCACCGGACGGGTGAGCGGCGTCCGACTGTCCGACGGCGGTCACCTGCCGGCTGACGTCGTGGTCGCCAACAGCGACGCGACCGCGCTCTACCGGGACCTGCTGCCTCGCCCTCGGCTGGTCCCGCGGGGCGAGCCGTCGCTGTCCGGCCTGGTCGTCCTACTCGGCCTCCGTGGCCGGACCCCCGGCGTCGGCCATCACACCGTGCTCTTCCCGGCCAAGTACGACGACGAGTTCGACAGCGTCTTCCACGGCCGGATGCCGGGCGACCCGACCATCTACATCTCGAAGCCCACCGATCCACACCTCGCGCCGCGGGGCTGCGAGGCGTGGTTCGTCCTGGTGAACGCCCCGCGCCACGGCACCGGCCCGACGGAGTTCGACTGGGACGCGGCAGGAGCAGGCGACCGGGCAGCGGACGCTGTGCTAGCCGGGCTCGCCGCCCGCGGCTTCGACGTCGCCGACCGCGTCGTCGTCCGGCAGGTGATCACTCCGGCCGACCTGCAGCGCCGCACGTGGACGCCCGGCGGGTCGATCTACGGCTCCTCGGGCAACGGTGCCCGCGCCGCGTTCCTGCGTCCGGCGAACCGCTCCCCCGTTCCGGGGCTGTTCCTCGCCGGCGGCTCGGCCCACCCGGGCGGAGGCCTACCGCTGGTCGCGCTGTCCGGCGCCGCGGTCGCGCGGCTCGTCGGCTCCGCCTGAGCGGCTCGAGCTGGAACCGTCCGTGCTCAGGCCCAGTAGCGCGCGGCGCGCCACCGGCAGGTACTGGGCGGTGCCGATCAGCGAGACCCCGAGCGTGGCCGCTGCTCCGGCCCCCGCGGACCAGTCGGCGTAGGCGGGCAGGAAGCCGGCGAACGCCAGACCGAAGCAGGTGACGACGATGCGCGTGGGTCGCTCGCCGACGGTGACCAGCCCGATGTCGTCGAAGCCGGCGCCCGCGGCCCGGGCGCGGGCGTACTCGAGCAGGACGATCGCCGCACCGGCGCCCACGCAGAGCCCGGCGGGGGCGCCGGCGAGCCACAGCGCGACGAGGTAGAGCGCGTCGCAGACCCGGTCGGCGAGCGAGTCGAGCACGTAGCCCCACCGCGAGGTCCGGCCTTGCAGCACCGCGACGCAGCCGTCGAGGTTGTCGAGCAGGCCGCTGGCGATGACGACGACCACCGCGAGCAGCGGCCAGACTCCCCCGGCTCCGGAGGGCACGAGTGCAAGGGCCGTGACCAGCACCGCGAGCGCGGTCACCGCGTCGGGAGCGACGCCACGGCCGGCCAGCGGCCGTCCCATCCGGTAGGTCATCCCAAGCCAGACGCGGGGCCAGAAGGCACTGCGTGGGTCGAAGCCGCCGTGCAGCGCCGACCAGCCGTCGAAGTAGGCGTCCCGGTCCGGGACGGGTGGCGTCACGCGACCCCGGAGGTCTCCCGCAACCGCCGACGCTGCTCGCGCTCCGCGGCCTTGGCCAGCAGGCGGACCGTCATCCCGGAGCCGAACCACACCGGCAGCACCATGGCCGCGGCAAGTGGCCCGCTGAGCCGGACGAGCATCGTGATCTGCGTGCCACCGCGGGTGGCCGGCACGATGACGATGTCGAGCTCCTCCCGCAGGCCAGGGATGCTGTGCACGGTGACGTGCAGCGCCTTGCGGGGGACGACGCGGCGCACGTCGAGCGGGATACGGATCGGGACGGCCCGGCCGACACCGAGCAGGCGCTGCCCCTCGATGGCGTGTCCGGCAGCGCCCTCGACGCGAGCGAGCAGGGCTTCGAATTCGGGCCAGCGATGCGGGTCGCGCAGCACCGTCCAGACGTCGGGCGGCGTCGCCTCGCAGAGGATCTGATGATGGATGCGCGTCGGCACCATCCTGGTCGGCAGCAGCCGTGTCGGTGCCACCGCAGACAACACCTTCATAGGCCTCCTGCCCGTAGTGTGCCGAGTGTGTCAGGGGCCGTACCGCGACGACCTCCGACTCGCGGCAAGGCCGGTCGTGTGAAGGCAGATCGTTCCCGGGTCCCGGAACGTCAACCACCACGCCGGTCGTCGCTGATCGCTCTGCAGTATGTCGACGACGAACCCCGACGAACAGGACCCCGACGATCAGGACCATCGTGCCGTTGACGCCCCCGCTCCCTCGGATCATGCCGTGAGCGCGCCCCTGCCCTACGTGGTCGACACCGCCGACAATCTGCCCTCGGGGGCCATCTTCACCGCCGACCGCGACCAGGTCGTGCTCGCGGTGCGGATCACCCCGGTCTACGGCCAGGTCGACCTCGAGCTGCTGATGAAGGTCGTCGACGTGGCCAATCAGAACGACTTCGGCCTCGTGCGCGAGCAGCTGTTCCGCGACGAATGGCTGCTGTGTGTCTTCGAGGCCTACGAGGACGACTAGCGCGGCCAGTGCGGCTGGCGGCTAGCGCGGCAGTGTGGCCATGACGTCGCGGGTCGCGGTCGAGCGGTTCAGCGTGTAGAAGTGCACGCCGGGTGCGCCGCCGTCGAGCAGCCGTCGGCACAGGTCGCTCGCGACCTCGATGCCGATCTCGCGCACCGCGGCCTCGTCGTCGGCGACCTTGTGCAGCCGCTCGGCGAGGGCCTTCGGGAACGCGGCGCCGGACAGCTCGGCCATCCGCTCGATCTGCTTGACGTTGGTAACCGGCATGATGCCCGGCAGGATCGGCTTGTCGCATCCGAGGGCGACGACGCTGTCCCGGAGCCGGAAGTAGTCGTCGGCGTCGAAGAAGAACTGCGTGACCCCGAAATCCGCTCCGGCACGGAATTTGTCGGCGAGGCGCTGCGCATCGCTCTCGTAATCGATCGACTCGGGGTGCTTCTCGGGGAAGGCAGCGACGCCGACGCAGAAGTCGCCGAGCGAGTTCAGCAGTTCGACGAGTTCAGAGGCGAAGGACAGCCCCTCGGGGTGCGCCTCCCAGGGCTGGCCCGGCCCGCCGGGCATGTCGCCGCGCAGCGCGAGGACGTTGCGGATACCGGCCCCGGCGAAGCAGCCGATGATGCGGCGCAGCTCGGCGCGGCTGTGACCGACCGCCGTCAGGTGTCCGACCGGCGTGATCGACGTCTCGGTCGCGATGCGCTCGACGATGCGGAGCGTCCGGTCGCGCGTCGAGCCACCCGCGCCGTAGGTCACCGAGACGAACGTGGGCTGCAGCGGCTCGAGCTCACGGATCGCCTGCCAGAGCTGCCGCTCACCCTCGTCGGTCTTCGGCGGGAAGAACTCGAAGGAGTATGCGGTGCGGCCGGCAGCGAGCAGGTCACGGACCGTCTTGGTGCGTCCCGGCGATTCGCCACCCGTCGATGCGTCCGTCGGAATTCCCGTGCGCTCGACCGTCATTTCCGCAACTCCCATTCCAGCAGCATAAACGCCACCGGACTTCGGCTGCATGCCACCCGTCCGCTGAGGGGCTCTCGCAGAGATCGTCGAGCTCCCTCGTCAGATCGGCTCCGAACCGGTGGCCGCGAGCACCGCGGTCCGCGTCGTGCCGCGGACGACGATCCGCGCAGCGGCGTCCGCGGCGTGCTCGACGGTCACCTCCGCATCCGCTCCACCGTCGACGGCGTAGCGCCCGGCCGGCAGGACCAGCACCGCGGCACCACGGGCGTGCGCCTCGACCTCGGCGGGTGCCGCCGCGAAGTGCAGGTTGACCTCGCCGTCGTCGTTCTGCGCCCGCACGACGGTGCTGGTGAGTTCCCGACCGGCCAGCGTCCCGCGGTCGACGGACAGTTCC
>JAVEDQ010000146.1 GCA_030840885.1 Frankiaceae bacterium | reverse complement strand
GCGCTCCATAGCCACGCGACCAAGCCACTTGCCCCGATGGCGAGGAGACCCACCGCGACGACCCGCCCGAGCCGCAGTGGCGCTTCGGCCAGCAGCACCCGGAGCGCGGCGGGGCGGTGGGCGCGGTTGAACCCGGCTGCGATGTCCTGTGCGTCGCCGAACGCGGCGACGGCTTGCACGGCTGCCTCATCGGCACCGACCCCGGCCTCGATGCGCCGGGAGGTGTCGTCCCGCAGATGGCCCTCGCACTCGGCGAGGGCACGTCGCACGTCGCGGGGTGTGCCGCGCAGGGCGGGCAGCAGGGCGTCGAGGAAGCGGTCGACGGCGTCGTCTCCGCTGGGAGGGACGGTGCTCACGCCCCCACCGCCAGGACGGCGCCGACCCCGTGGCTGAACCTGGCCCAGGACTCCCGTTCGGCGGCCAGTGCTGCGGCGCCGTCGGGAGTCAGCTCGTAGGTGCGGCGGCGGCGCCCGGTCTCCGCCGTCCATCCGCTGGTGAGCCGACCGGCGTTCTCGAGCCGGTGCAGGGCGGGGTAGACGGTGCCCTCGGGCAGGTCGAACGTGCCGTCGCTGCGCTCGCGGAGGGCGGTGATGATCTCGTAGCCGTGGGCCGGACCCCGTTGCAGCACCGCCAGCAGGAGCAGGTCGAGATGGCCTTTGAGCTGTTCGCGCCCGGCGGGGGCTATGCCTAGTCTTCCCATGCCTCGGCATGCTAGGTAATGGCACGGCAGGACGCAAGGGTCAGACGGAGGCGCGCAGTCCCGGATCCGACTGCTAGTGCGCTGCGGTCGTCCTGTCGGCAGCAGGCGTCCAGGGCTGCACGAACGTGTTGCCCTCCCGGCCCTCGGCCGCCATGAGCAGCGAACCGGCGTCGGCACCGTCGATCTGCTCGCGGATGATGTCGGCATGCCCCGCGTGCCGGGCCAGCTCCTCGACGTGGTGCAGCAGGGCGAAGCGCTCCACCGACGCAGTGGGGGCGTAGACGCCGTCCCAGGGCGCCGGCGGGACGGTCAACGGAGCACCCGGGTCGGTGGCGCGGAGATCGGCGAGGTAGTCGCCCACGGCTTCGTCGAAGCTCTGCAGCACACCCTCGAGCGTCTCGTCCGCGGTGAGGGCGAAGCTGCCCATGAACAGCGCGAACGCGGCCTCGTCCAGCGGTGCCGCCGGGTCGGCCTTCTGCCGCGCTCGCCCGCGCAGCACGTAGGTGGCGTGCTTGATCAGGCCGCCGATGGACAGCGCGCTGCGGCATGGTGTCTCGCGCGCCTGCTCGTCGGTCAGCCCGTAGGCGCTGGCGCGGATCGCGGCGATCTGCTGCTCGATGTAGCCGACGAGTGCCTGGTGCTCGTCGTAGACGCCGGGGTGGAACATGGTGACCTCCGAGGAGACGGTGTGCCGTGCTGACAGGATCAGTCAAGCGGCCTATCAGGCACGGCTCGTTCCGCTTGCTGCGGCAATGAGGGTGAGCCTCAGGAGCTGGTTCGTCGGTTCGATAGAACGGGCGTGAGCATGCCCGCCGAACTTCCGCTGGACGAGGTCGTCGTGGCCGGCGCCGTGCTGCTCATCCTGCTGCTTTTCGGGCTGGTGTGGAGCCTTCGTTCCGCCCGCCGCTCGGCCCTCGACCAGGTCGTGCAGGCGACCGAGGAGCTGAGCGCCGCGAAGGCCGAGGCGCTGCGCCAGGCCGGTCTGCTCGAGGCGACCGTGAACAGCATCCGCGACGGCGTCTCCGTGATGGACGCCGGCGGCTCCATCCTGTTCCACAACCGCGCCGCGATGGAGCTGCTCGAGCTCGCACCCGGGCAGGACCAACCACTCACCGAACCCGGCCGGTACGGCCTGTTCCACGCCGACGGCGAGCGGCTGCTGACCGCGGACGAGATGCCGATCGTCCAGGCCCTGCGGGGGCACGTCACGACGGACCTGGACGTCCTGTTCCGCGGCCCGACCAGACCGGAGGCGACCCTCTCGGTGAACGCCCGCCCCCTCGACGCCTCGGCCGGTCTCGACGGCGGCGGGGCCGTCGCGGTGTGCCGCGACGTGACCGAGGCCCGCCGGCTCCAAGCGGCGCTGCAGGAGCAGTACGACCAGCACGACCGGCTGTTCGGCGTGCTCAGCGACCTCGGCGAAGGCGTGGCCGTTCTCGAGAACGGCGCTTTCGTCCTGGTCAACGACGCCTACGCCGAGCTGACCGGCTACAGCCGCGCCGAACTCCTGCAGATGCGGGGGGCGGACATCGCGGCCGATGACCAGGCCGTCGAGACGTTCGCGGAACTGCGCCGCGAGCTCGACCAGTCGTCCCGGCTCCTCGCGGCCCGGACGACCCGGCTACGCCGCAAGGACGGCCGCGTCGTACCCGTCGAATCGTCCGGCATCAGCATCGAGCACGGCGGTACTCCGCAGCGTGTCTTCGTGGTCCGGGATCTCACCGAGCGGGAGCGGATCCAGGCTGAGCTGGCTGGTCGCGCTGCCGAGCTGGAGGAAGCGAACCAGGAGCTCGCGGTGGCCCGGGACGCCGCCGTCGCCGCCACCGCCGCCAAGTCGGCCTTCCTCGCCACCATGAGCCACGAGATCCGCACCCCGATGAACGCCGTGATCGGCATGACCGGGCTGCTTCTCGACACCGACCTGAACAGCGAGCAGCGTGAGTTCGCGGAGACCGTCCGCAGCAGCGGCGACGCGCTGCTGACCATCATCAACGACATCCTCGACTTCTCGAAGATCGAAGCCGGCGAGCTGACGCTCGAGGTGCAGCCCTTCGACCTGCGCACCTCCGTCGAGAGCGCCCTCTCGCTCGTCGCGCTGGCCGCGAGCGACAAGGGCCTGGAGCTGGTGGCGTCCCTGGACGAGGCGTGCCCCGCCGTCCTCGTCGGCGACGTGACGCGCTTCCGCCAGGTGCTGGTCAACCTGCTGTCGAACGCCGTCAAGTTCACCACCGAAGGCGAGATCGTCGTCTCGGTGAGCGCCCTGCCCAGTCCGCAGGTCGCGGAGTCGTCGCTGGGCGGGCCGCCGGAATCGGTGCGGCTGGCCGTGCGGGTCCGCGACACCGGCATCGGCATCCCGCCGGACCGCATGGACCGCGTGTTCCGGTCCTTCAGCCAGGTCGACTCGTCGACCACCCGGGTCTACGGCGGCACAGGTCTCGGCCTCGCCATCAGCCGACGGCTGGCCGAGGCGATGGGCGGGGATCTGACGGTCGACAGCGAACCCGGGGTCGGTTCGACCTTCACGTTCACGCCGGTGCTCGCCCTCGGGCAGCGGCAGCCCGCCGTCCCCGCGATCGGCGGCGGCTCGCTGGCCGGTCGGCAAGCCCTCGTCGTCGACGACAATGCCACCAACCGCCGGGTGCTGCAGCTGCTGCTGAAGCGCTGGGGCATGACGTGCGTCGATCTGGCCGAGCCGCAAGCCGCCCTGGCTCAGGTGGCCGGAGGAGGCCGGTTCGACGTCGCCATCCTCGACATGCACATGCCGACGATGGACGGCGTCGAACTCGCCAGGGAACTGCGACGGCAACCGGATGGCGCTCGCCTTCCGATGATCCTGCTGACCAGCCTGCAGGCCCGACTGCCGGCCGCCGACCGGGAACTGTTCGTCTCCACGCTGACGAAACCGGCCAGGAGCAGCCTGCTTCACGAGCAGCTGCTCGCTGCCGTCGCACCGTCGGTGCCCACTCCGAGGCAGGCCGGACCGGCGTCCGAGCGTGCGGGGCAGGCAGCCGTAGGTGAGTCGCTGCGGGTCCTGGTGGCCGAGGACAACCTGGTGAACCAGAAGGTCGCGCAGCTGATGCTGACCAAGCTCGGCCACCGCGTCGACACGGTCAGCGACGGCCGGGAGGCGGTCGACGCCGTCCGCAGCACCGGCTACGACGTGGTGCTGATGGACGTGCAGATGCCCGGCATGGACGGCTGGGAAGCGACCCGGCTCATCCGCGACGAGGTGCCGGCCGGGCGGCAACCGCACATCCTGGCGGTGACCGCCAGCGTGCTGGCCGAGGACCAGGCGACGAGCACCGCCGCGGGTATGGACGGCTACCTCACCAAGCCGATCAACCCGAGACAGCTCGCCGACGCCCTCGCGCCGGTGCGTGCCCGGTCGGCCACCTGAATCACGCTGCCCCGGCCGCGCCAGCGAAGCCGGACTGCAGGAGATCACTTCAGTGGGTCCACTTGCCGTCCGACGCATTTATCAGGTCCGGTTGGGCGTCGGATCAGTCGTTGGACGATGAGGAGCGGGCCGCTGTGCGAGTACTCGTGGTCGACGACGACGCCGTTTCCCGGCTCTCCGTCGAGGCGATGGTCCGGACGCTGGGCCACGACTGCCGGTCCGCTCCGGACGGACGCGCGGCCTGGGACGCCTTGCAGGCCGAGCCGTTCGACGTGCTCATCACCGACCGCCAGATGCCGTATTTGGACGGACTCGAGCTGTGTCGGCTGGTCCGGGGCCAGCTCGCGACGCGGCACCTCTACGTCGTCGTGGTCACCGGGCTCGGCTCGACGGACCAGGCTCGCGAGGGCATGGTCGCGGGCGCGGACGACTACCTGACCAAG
>JAVEDQ010000129.1 GCA_030840885.1 Frankiaceae bacterium | reverse complement strand
TTCTCGGTCAGCGCCATGTAGGCCTCTTCCAGTGACGCACCCTGCGGTGCGAGTTCGAGCAATGTCAGGCCGGCGGAAGCCGCCGCGCGCCCGATCTCGTCACTGCTGCGGCCCTCCACCTCCAGGGTGTCGGCGGCCGGGCGCCGGACGATGACGCCGGCAGCGGCCCCGGGACCGGCGACGAGGTCGGCGAGTTGATCGGCCTGCGGTGACCGCACGCGGACGGACGGGGTCGCGGACTCGTCGATGAACTGCGACATGGGCAGGTCGCGTAGCAGGCGGCCCTGGCCCACGATGATCACGTGCTCGGCGGTCAGCGCCATCTCGCTCATCAGGTGCGACGAGAGGAAGACCGTGCGGCCCTCGGCAGCGAGACCGCGCAGCAGTTGCCGGATCCAGCGGACGCCGTCGGGGTCGAGGCCGTTGACCGGCTCGTCGAGCAGCAGCGTCTGCGGGTCCCCGAGCAGCGCCGACGCGATGCCGAGCCGCTGGCCCATGCCGAGCGAGAAGGTGCCGGCACGGCGCCCGGCGACGTCGCCGAGTCCGACCATGTCGATCACCTCGTCGACACGGCGCTTGCCGATGCCCGTGGTCGCAGCCAGGACGCGCAGGTGGTTCCGAGCCGAGCGGCCGGTGTGGATGCCGCGGGCCTCGAGCAGGGCGCCGACCTCGTGCAGCGGAACCGCGTGCTCGGCGAAGAGCTTGCCGTTGACGCGCACCGTGCCGGAGGTGGGGCGGTCGAGCCCGAGCACCATCCGCATGGTCGTCGACTTGCCGGCGCCGTTGGGCCCGAGGAAGCCGGTGACGACGCCGGGCCGGACGTCGAAGGAGAGGTCGTCGACGGCGAGCTTGTCCCCGTACCGCTTGCTCAGGTTGCGCGCCTCGATCATGCAGGGGATGTGTCCGAACCCGAGGGCTTCAAGCGGTTGAGCGTTTCACATCCTTATCCAACCGATCGGGCGAGAGGCAGCTACGAGCGGACCGGCTGCGCCTCGCTTCCAGGTGCCCCTCGATCCGGGGTACGGGCAACGCCGCCATCGACACCAGGTCTTCGACCACTCCAATAGGTCACGCTGCGGGGTTGCGTCGTGACACAAAGCGGGTGAGGCTGCGACATATGAATGATTTGGCACATTATCGTCACTCTCTGAGCCGGGTGGCAAGGGGGCCGAGGGCGATCTTCGTCGCGCTCCTGGCCCTGCTCGTCGCGGCCGGCTGCGCCACACCGGGTACGCCCGTTCGGCAGGTCGCCGGCAACCTCGCCATCCCCTGGGGGCTCGCCTTCCTGCCCGACGGCAGCGCACTCGTCGGCCAGCGCGATTCCGCCCGGCTGATCCAGATCCGTCCGGACGGCACCACCGTCGCCCGCGGGACGGTGCCCGGCGTCGTGCACGCGGGGGAGGGCGGCCTGCTCGGCCTCGCGGTCTCCCCGAACTACGCCGCGGACGGGCTCGTCTTCGCTTACACCACCACCGCGACCGACAACCGGGTCGTCCGCTTCCGGTTCGGTACCGCTCCAACGGCGATCGTCACCGGCATCCCGAAGGGCACCAACCACAACGGCGGCCGGCTCGCCTTCGGGCCGGACCGGATGCTCTACGTCTCGACCGGTGACGCCGGGACGCGCAGCCGCGCGCAGGATCGTGCCTCGTTGGGCGGGAAGATCCTGCGCGTCACGACCACTGGTGCGCCCGCCCCCGGCAACCCGTTCGCCGGCTCGCGCGTCTACAGCTACGGCCACCGCAACGTGCAGGGCATGGCCTGGGACGGCCGGGGTCGTATGTACGCCACCGAGTTCGGCCAGGACACCTGGGACGAGGTCAACCGCATCGTCGCCGGCGGCAACTACGGCTGGCCGATTGTCGAGGGCCAGGCCAAGGACCCGCGCTTTCGCGATCCGCTCACCGAATGGCACCCGGTGGACGCCTCGCCCAGCGGGCTCGCCTTCGCCGGCCAGGCCCTCTGGGTCGGCGGCCTGCGCGGCCAGCGGATGTGGCGGCTGGCCGTCGACGACGCGAACGGCACCGTGACCAGCCGCACCGAGTACTACCGCGGCACCTACGGCCGGATCCGCACCGTGGTGACGAGCCCGGACGGGCGGTCGCTGTGGATCACGACGTCGAACGGCTCCGGCGACAAGGTCCTCAAGGTGCCGCTCGCCTACTCCTGATCGACCGGAACGTCGCCGTCGATCCAGCTGCTGCCCGGGCCGTGCTGGCGAGCCGGCCCGGGCAGCGTTCTGCTGATTCGTCCCGTCAGTGCCCGCCAGTGCCCGCCAGCGCTCGTCAGTGCCCTTCAACGCCCGCGGAACACCGGCGACCGCTTCTCCACGAACGCCCGCGCCGCCTCCTGGTGGTCCTCGGTGCGGCCGGTGTGGTTGTGGAACGACGCCTCCAGGTCCAGGCACTCGACGAGTTCCCCGGTGACGGCCCGGTTGAGTGCTTCCTTCATGTAGCGGTGGGCGACCCGTGGCCCGGCGGCCAGGCGGCGGGCCTTCGCGTCCACCGCCGCGGCGAGGTCAGCCGCCGGGAACACCTCCGAGACCACGCCGAGCCGGGCCGCCTCGGTGGCCGAGAGCCGATCGGAGAAGTAGTACAGCTCCCGCGCCTTCGCGGTCCCGACGATCTGCGTGAGGAACCAGGTGCCGCCGTAGTCGCCGGAGAACCCGACCTTGGCGAACGCCGTGGTCAGCACCGCGGTGTCGGCGGCGTAGCGGAGGTCGCAGGCCAGCGCGAGCGAGAGTCCCGCACCGGCGGCGGGGCCGGGGATCGACGCGATCACTGGCTTGGGCATCGACCAGATCGCCCCGCTCGTCGCGCGCTGCGACAGCCGCTGCCGGTGGACCTTCACGTCGAACGGCACCGCCGCCCGAGCCTGGTCTCCCTCGTCCTGGTATCCCTCGTCCTGGTATCCCTCGTCCATCGCCCGGACGTCACCTCCGGCGCAGAACGCCTCGCCGGCGCCGGTGAGGACGACGCAGCCCACCTCGTCGTCGACCTCGACCGCGGCGAGCAGGCGCGCCAGCGCGTCGAGCATCGCCGGTGACAACGCATTGCGTCGCGCCGGCCGGTTCATGGTCAGGGTGGCGACGCCGGCATCGACGCTGGCCAGCAGATCGTCGGTACCGGTGTCGAGGGTGCGCACGGCAGGCCTCGATCAGGGGTCAGGCCGGCATGTCGACGGCCTGCTGCGAAGCCGCGAAGGCCTCGGGGCCCTGCTCCACCGCCGCCGGGTCCATCCACATGACCTGCCAGCCGTGGCCGTCGAGGTCGAAGAAGCTGCGTGAGTACATGAAGCCGTAGTCCTCGGCGTCATCCACCTCGGTGCCGCCGGCTGCGAGCGCCGCGGCGCTGACCGCGTCCACCTCGTCGCGGGACGACACGCTGAAGCAGAACAGCGCCAGCGCGTGCGTCGTCGGATCGCCGACCGGCAGCTTCGAGAACATCGCGAACTTCTCGCGGTTGAGCAGCATGACGGAGGCCTGCTCGCCGACCAGCATGCAGGCGGAGGTCTCGTCGGCGAACAGCGGGTTGAAGCTGAACCCGAGGGCGGCGAAGAACGCCTTGCTGCGCTCGACGTCGGCTACGGGCATGTTGACGAAAAGCATGCGGCCGGGGTGTGCGGGAGCGGTCATGAAAGGTCTCCAGTCATGGGGGTGGGCGGGGCGTACATCCGGTCAGACCGGCGCCACCGGCGGAACTCATCGGTGGACTCGCGCTGAGTATCGGGCACGCCGCAGCGACGCCACGCAGAATCGGCATGCGAACCGTCGCGTCGACAGGAAACGGACCTGCATGGACCAGAACGACGCACGGGCACGGTTCGCCGCCGAGCGCGTCGCGCGACTCGCCAGTGTCGGGCCGCGGCGCCAGCCTCAGCTCCTGCCGGTGACGTTCGCGCTGGGCAGCGGTCCCGACGGCGACGCCATCACCTTCGTCCTCGACGACGAGCCCGGGTCGGCGGCCGGGCTGCGGCAGCTGCAGCAGCTCGTGGCGAACCCGTTGGTGAGCGTGTTGGTCGACCACTACGCCGACGACTGGTCGCAGCGGTGGTGGGTCCGTGCCCACGGCGAGGCACGCGTGCTCGAGGGCGGCCCGACGTTCCGGGTCGCCCTGGCGGGGCTGGCGACGAAGTACGTCCAGCACGGGCTCGCGCCACCGGCCGGGCCCGTGGTGGTCGTCGACGTCACGGCATGGGGCTGGTGGGAGGCGGCGGACCAGCCGGTTCAGGGCTGACGGCGCACGGGTTTTGCCGTGAGTGCCTTCGGAAGGATCCGGACATGAGCGAATCTCCCCAGACCCGCCGTCTCGGCACCAGCGGTCTGGCCGTGTCCGCGGTCGGGCTCGGCTGCAACAACTTCGGCATGCGCCTCGGGCTCGACGAGAGCCGTCCGGTCATCGAGGCCGCGCTCGAGGCCGGCATCACGCTGTTCGACACCTCCGACAGCTACGCCGACTCCGAGGAGATCCTCGGCGAGGTGCTCGGCAGCCGTCGCGACGACGTCGTGCTCGCCACCAAGTTCGGCTCGCACCTCAAGGGCGCCCTCGGCCCCGACCGCGGAGCCCGCGGCGGCCGGCGCTACATCCGTCGCGCGGTCGAACGGTCGCTGCAGCGGCTGCGCACCGACCACATCGACCTCTACCAGCTGCACCGGCCGGACCCGTTGACTCCGATCGAGGAGACGTTGGCAGCGCTCGGCGAACTCGTCGACGAGGGCAAGGTCCGCTACATCGGCAGCTCCAACTTCACCGGATGGCAGGTGGCCGACGCCGACTGGACCGCCCGCACCTCCAGGCTCCCGCGCTTCATCAGCGCGCAGAACGAGTACAGCCTGTTGGAGCGCGACGCCGAGGCCGAGCTCGTTCCGGCGTGCGAACGGTTCGGGGTCGGGCTGCTGCCCTACTTCCCGTTGGCGAGTGGCCTGCTCTCGGGCAAGTACAGGCGCGGCGCCGACGTTCCCGAGAACACCCGGCTCGCTGCCTGGAACATGACCGGGGCCCTCACCGACGAGCGCTTCGACGTTCTCGAGAAGCTGCAGGCCTTCGCCGACGAGCGGTCGGTGACGATGCTGCACCTCGCGATCGGTGGCCTCGCCGCGCAGCCGGCCGTCAGCTCGGTGATCGCGGGTGCGACGTCGGTGGACCAGATCCGCGCCAATGTCGCCGCCGGGACGTGGCAGCCGACGCCTGACGACCTGGCCGCGCTGGACGAGATCGTCCCGAGCCGACGCCCGTGAGCGCGCCTAGGGGGTCGGGGTCTCCCCGGACGGCACTGGCTGGTCGGGTCGCGCTGCTCACCGGCGCTTCAGGGGGCATCGGCAGAGCGGTCGCGCTGGCGCTCGCGGAAGCCGGCGTCGACCTGGCGCTCACCTTCTCGCGCTCCCCGGACCCGGCGCACGGCGTCGGCGAGGAGGTCCGCCGGCTCGGCCGCCGCGTCGCCGTCCTACAGGGCGACCTCGCCGACGCGGCGACGCCGGGGCATCTCGTGGCCGAGACCGAGCGCCTGCTGGGCCCGGTCGACATCCTCGTCGCCAACGCCGGGGCCGGGGAGCAGCGGGTGTGGCAGGAGGTCGACGTCGCGCTCTGGGACGCCACGCTGGCGGTCAACCTGCGGGCGCCGTTCCTGCTGGCGCAGGCCGTGGCGCCCGGCATGGTGGAGCGCGGCTTCGGCCGCATCCTCGCCCTGTCGTCGGTGGCCGCATACACCGGTGGTGTCGTCGGCCCGCACTACGCCGCCTCGAAGGCCGGGCTCAACGGGTTGGTCCATTACTTCGCGGGCCGGCTGGCCGGCGACGGCGTCACCGTCAACGGCATCGCGCCGGCGCTGATCGAGCAGACGGGGATGCTGCCGCAGGCGCCGGAGGGCGGGATGCCGCTGCCCATCCCGGTGGGCCGGCTCGGGCTGCCGCACGAGGTCGCCGACCTCGCCGTCGCGGTCCTGTCCAACGGCTACCTGACGAACCAGGTCGTGCTGCTCGACGGGGGTCTGCACCCCCGCTGACCCGCCTCATCTACCCCGAGCCGTACGGATCTTGACGCGCTCACCAGCAGGTTCGGGCCCAAGATCTCCACCGCCCGGGGGTGTGGGGTGGGGTGGGGTTAGGGGAGTGGGGTTGAGGGGTGGGGCGCTCAGGCGAGCGCGCGGGTGAGCACGGAGGACGCCTCCGGCCCCTGCAGGCGGCGGCGGGCCGCTCTCGCCGCGATCTCGACCACGTCGGCCCAGCGCGCCGGGCTCATCGCGTTGAGCCCCATCACGCGCAATTCGCTCGCGCCGGGGGCGATGGTCAGGACGGGCGTGCCGCGGCGGCGGACCGCCAGCGCCTCGCGCGCCAGGGTCCCGCGGAACAGGGCGCGGGCGCCGAGGTCGAGCCGGGCCGAGGGCACCCCGGAGAACGACATCGGACTCAGCGCGAGGACGGCGTCGAGCCCGGCGTCGGCGAGCAGGTCGAGGTTGGTGGGCGAGTGCGCCCCACCGTCGACGTAATCGTCCTGCGGCCGGTCGTCCTGCTGCCGGCGGCCGGCCTGTCTCGCGTCAGCAGGGGCGGTGGGGATGCGCACCGGCTCGAAGTAGCCGGGGATGGCGCAGGAGGCAGCGATCGCCTTCGAGAACGGCGCCGGCGGAGCACCGGCGCTGCCGAACACGACCCGGACGCCGGTACGGCGGCGGACGGCGCAGATCCAGGTGGTCTCGTCGGGCCATTCGTCGCCTCCGACCAGCTGGACGAGCCGGACGATGCCGCCGGGGCTGACCCGGCCGCGCGGCACCATGCCGGCGATCCGACCGCCGAGCCGCGGGCGGCCCGAGGTGCGGGCCGCGGCCTGAACGGCACGCTCGGCCGTGGCGGCGAGGCCTGCCCCATTCGGTCGGCCGAGGCGGCCCCCGACCTGCCCGCGTCGGTAGCTGCCGTCGCCGAGTTCACGAACGGAGACGCCGCGTCGCAACATCCCGCCCACCAGGGAGCCGGCTGACGTCCCGACGATCACCTCGCTCGCGGCCGGGTCGAAGCCCTGCTCGCTGAGCGCCTGCAGCACCCCGGCGTGCCAGGCCTGCCCGACGATGCCGCCTGCTCCCAGGACCAACCCGACTCGTTGCATGTCGCCTGTCTACCCGTTGGCCACTAGCTCAGGGAGCGGACGTGATTGTCCTTGTCCATGCCGGGGAAGCGCCAGACATGGCTGTGGTCACGCGCGATCTTCCGGTACCACCCGAGCAGGCCTTCGCCGTGCTCGCCGACGGCTGGCTCTACGGGCTGTGGGTGGTGGGTGCGTCCCACATCCGCGACGTCGAGGACGAGTGGCCGGCCGTGGGGACGTCGATCCACCATGCGTTCGGCGCCTGGCCCGTGATGGTGCGCGACCGCACCGAGGTGCTCGAGAGCGACCCGCCGAATCGGCTGGTCCTGCAGGCGCGGGCGTGGCCGGCGGGGCAGGCCCGCATCGAGATCGACATCGAGCCCGTGCGCGGTGACGCCTGCCGGATCCATCTCACCGAGTACCCGGTCACCGGCATCGGTGCGGCCACGCACAACCCCGTGTTCGACGCGCTCATCGCGCGGCGCAACGTCGAGAGCCTCGCCCGCTTCGCCGCGCTGGCCGAGCGGCGCGGTGCGGCGACTCCGTCGGATATGAAGTCGCCGCCGCGCCGGTAGCTCAGGCCTTGAGCTCCTTCTTCAAAATCTTGCCGGTCGCGTTCTTCGGCAACTCGTCGCGGAACTCGACCGAGCGCGGGTACTTGTAGGCCGCCAGCTGCTCCTTGCAGTAGGCGATCACGTCGTCCTCGCTCAGCGTCTCGCCCTGCTTCAGCACGACGACGGCGCGGACCTCCTCGCCCAGCCGGTCGTCGTGGACACCGATGACGGCGGCCTCGCTGACGGAGGGGTGCGCGTAGAGCACCTCTTCGATCTCGCGGGGGTAGACGTTGTAGCCGCCGCGGATGATGAGTTCCTTCTTGCGGTCGACGATGAAGAAGAAGCCGTCCTCGTCCTGGTAGCCGAGGTCGCCGGTGTGGAACCAGCCGCCGGCGAAGGCCTCGGCCGTGGCCTCGGGCCGGTTCAGGTAGCCCTTCATGACGTGCACCCCGCGGGTGACCAGCTCGCCCACGTTGTCCTTGCCGCGCGGCAGGAGCTGGCCGTCCTCGCTCCAGATCTGCGTCTCGGTCCCCCAGATCGGCTTGCCGACGCTGTAGGCCTTCCGCTCGGACTCGCTGACGTTGAAGGTGGTGGTCGAGGCGGTCTCGGAGAGCCCGTAGCCCTCGAGGATGACGACGCCGAACTTCTTCTCGAAGCCGTCCATGACCTCGGCCGGGATGGGGGCACCGCCGCTGACGGCCATGCGAAGCGTGGACACGTCGTAGGAGTCGACGTCGGGGTGGTGCAGCAGCGCGACGAACATGGTCGGCACGCCCTCGAAGATGGTCGCCTTGTCCCGCTGGATCGTCTCGAGCACGGTCTTGGCGTCGAAGCGGGGGATGAGCGACATGGTCCCGCCGAACCGGACCGCGACATTCATGACGCTGGACAGGCCGAAGACGTGGAACAACGGCAGCACGGCGACGCTCACGTCGTTGTCCTGCATGTCGAACAGGCGGCCCGGGATGTCGCAGTTCATGTACAGCGTGAAGTGGGTGAGTTCGGCCCCCTTCGGCTTGCCGGTGGTCCCCGAGGTGTAGATGATCACC
>JAVEDQ010000060.1 GCA_030840885.1 Frankiaceae bacterium | reverse complement strand
TGGGCCATCGCGCCCGGCGCCGGTCTCGGTGGGGCCGAGGTCCGGCTCGCCGAGCTCCGCGAGCGGGTCAACGGTCTGGACCGGCGCCTGCGCTCGCTCGCGACGCCGGCCGCTCCCGCGCAGGCAGGTCAGTCCGCGCCCGCTCCGGTGCGCGAGGCCGCGCCGGCGGAGCGTCCGGTGCAGTCGGCACTGTTCGACTACGTCGGCTTCGAGCGCCGGTTCCGGGGTGACCCGGACGCGGTCTCGGCCACGCTCTGGGAACGCTACGGCGAGCGGCTCTCGGCCCATCCCCCGGTCGTCGACCTCGGCTGCGGGCGGGCCGAGCTGCTCGTCTCGTTGAAGGAGCGGGGCGTCGCCGGCATGGGCGTCGACACCGACCCGTCGATGGTGCTCGAGGCCCGCGACGCCGGGCTGGACGTCGTCGAGGCCGACGCGCTCACCTGGCTCGCCGAGCAGCCGGAGCACTCGATCGGCTCGCTCATCGCGACGCACCTGGTGGAGCACCTGCAGCTCGACGACCTGGTGCGCCTGCTGGAGCTCGCCGCCACCCGTCTGGAGCCCGGCGGCATCTTCATCGCCGAGACGCCGAACCCGCAGTCGCTGATCGTGCTCGGGAACTCCTACGTGCTGGATCCGACGCACGTGCGCCCCGTCCACCCTTCGCTGCTGACGTTCCTCTGCGAGGGCGCGGGCTTCCGCGACGTCCGGCTCGAGTTCTACGCCCCGGCCGAGGGCTACCACCTGCCGCCGGTGACCGACCCGTCGGCGCCGGCGTGGATCGCGCAGGTCAACGAGGCGTTCGCGCAGCTGAACCACGTCCTGTTCGGGCCGCAGGACTACGCCGCGATCGCGACGACGGCGGGCTGACCTGCCGCTCGGGACCGTTTCCTAGAGTCCGCTGACCCGCTGGCCCACCAGGTAGGCGGTGACCGCCAGCAGCACCACGAGGCTGGCGGGAGCCGCCCAGCGCCGGGCACCCGGGGCGAACAGCAGCACCACGGCGAGCGACGTCACGTCCGCGGTGGCCCGCTCGAACGCGTTCGGGTCGACCCACACCGCCTTGGTGAGGCACACCGTCAGCAGCAGGGACGTCGCCCACGTCAGGGCGACGGCGTCGACCGCACGCACGGCCGTTGCGAGCGCCGGCAGCGACGACGGCGGCCGCCAATCCGCCCAGAGCGGCGCGGCCGCCGCGAGCAGGACCGCCACGATTAGCAGCGGGACCTCGTGACCGGTCGCGGCACCCAGGTCCTTCCGGACGATGCCGAGCACGCCGGCGAACGGCAACCCGCCATTCGGCGGCCCGGAGAGCACCGGGACGTCCCCCCAACGAGCGGTGAGGAAGGCCTGCCAGCCGGCCCAGGCGACGGCCACCGCGGCCGGAGCGGCGAGACGACGGACGCGGGGCCGCGAGTCGTCGGTCGCCCACCATGCGGCGACGAACAGCGCGGCCAGCGCGAACAGACCCTGCTCACGGGTGAAGACGGCAACGCCCACCGCGGCGGCCGCCACCACCGGCCGACGGTCGCGCAGGGCAAGAAAGGCGGCGAGCAGGGCGGCGACGAACACCGGCTCGCTGGTGTCCCGGGCAAGAGCGACCACGGTAAAGGGCAGCAGCGCGAGCAGGGCGCCGGGCACCGATCCCCGGCCGGCACGACGGCTCAACCCGCTGCCGAACCAGGCGATCGCCCCGACCGCGAGCACGTTGACCAGCACGAGCGCCAGGGTCGGACCGACGCCGGGTAAGCGGTCCGCCGTCCAGGCCAGCAGCGGGTAGCCGACGCGCTGCTGCCGGTAGGCCGGGAAGTCGAGGCGCTGGCCGGCGGAGACCTCCGCGTCGCCGAAGGGGTCTTGGGCGAGCCGCAGGTAGAACTGACCGTCGTAGCCGGTGCGGCGGGTGGTGACCCCCGGTGGCAGCGGCCCGGGCGCCTGCCGGGTCTCGACGAGGGGGAAGGATCCGAGGCCCCCGGGCACGGCCCCCGCCCGCAGCACGACGAAGCTTGACGCCGCGGAGAGCGCGACGACCACGAGCAGGAGACGGACCAGCAGTACCCGTCGCGTGGCGGACGCGCCGCCGACGGTCACCGGCTCCGCAGCCGTCGTCGTGCTCACGGCAGCGTCGGCCCACCCGGCGGCAGCAGCGCGACGCGGCCGTCGGAGCTCACCGTGCCGACGAACAGGCTCCGCTCCTCGTAGCCGTGGCAGCAGGGCGGCGTCGTCAGCGTCGAGTTCCAGTGCGTGGCGCGCACGGTGCTGAAGGCGGAGGCGTCGGCCGCGACACCGGGGAGGTTGGTGGGCTTCGGCGCGAGGACGTACAGCTGCTTGCCGTCCTGCCCGGCGGCCTGCGCCAGACGCTCGAGCTCGGCGGGATCGGCCGTGTCGAGGCCGACCCCCGGGACGTCGCAGTAGCTGCGGACCGTCTGCAGGTAGTTGCCGCTCAGGCTCGCGACGGTGGCCACCGCGGCGTTCGGCGGGAGGTGGTCGCAGAGCGCGGTGACCTCGGCGAGCTGCGGCGTCCCCTCCCGGAACAGCCACAGCTGGTCGCTCGCCGCGACGGTGTTCCACCCGACGACGACGGCGAGGACGAGCGCCAGCACGCCGCCGTAGCGGAGGCGCAGCAGCAGCCCGGCGGCCAGTGCCGCCCCGAGCAGCAGCATCGGGAAGACGACGGGCAGCAGCCGCCGCGAACCCCAGATCTGGTCCGGGGTGATGCTCACCTTGTTCAGGTAGAGCGCCGCGGTGGTCAGCCACATCGTCATGGGCAGGACGAGCGCGGGCTCGAGCCGGCGGACCGTACGCGCCAGCAGGACAGCGAGGCCGACGACACCCGCGGCGATCGCGGGGATGCCGACGTACCAGTACAGCCACCGGACCGACTGCTCGCTGTAGGCGCGGGTGCCGTCGATCGGCTGCCCCCCGGCCTTCTGCAGGAACTCGATCAGCTGCGAGTAGCCGCCGCCGAGGTTGCTGTGGTCGACGTACCAGAGCGGCCGGAGCGCGAGCACGAGCATGCCGATCGCGAGCAGGACACCGGCGGCCACCCCGGCCGGCCGGGCACGGCGGGCGACAGCCGTCGCCAGCGACGGTGAGAGGCGCACGGCCACGAGCACGACGACCGCGAGCACGAACAGGCCGAGCGCCGCCATCCGGATGAGGTGCACCTCGTCGCCGAGGTCGGTGTAGTAGACCGGCGCCAGCTTCTGCAGGTCCCGGACGCCGAGCACCAGCATCGCCAGGGCCGGGACCAGGAAGAACAGGAGCTGGCGACCCGCCCGGAGAATGCGGCCCGACCAGCCGGCCAGCACCACTGCGACGACGTACGGGATCACCGCGAGCAGGTTGAACAACCCGTCGATGCGGGTCATGGCGAGCGCCCCGACGACGAGCCCGCTGACCGCGAAGGCGGCGGGGCGGGCGCTCTCGTGCGCCGCCCACAGCAGCGCGAACCCGCCAAAGGTGAAGGCGAGCGCCAACGGCTCGGTGTAGGACGCGCGGCTGAACTCGAGCATCGGCAGGGTCAGACTGAGCACGACGGTGGCGCCGAGCGCGAGCCACCCGCCGAGTGCGGCAGCGGTCGGCTCACCGAAGCGGGGTCCGGCATAGCGGGAGTTCGCGAACCTTCCGGCGAAGGAGGTGGCGCCTTCCCCGGCGCCGGAACCCGCACCCAGGCCGAGGGCCGCCATCCGTCGGCCGAAGGCGTATACGGCGAGCAGCCCGATGGCGCCGAGGACCACGCTGACCTTGAGCAGGGCCGCGTCGCCACCCACCCAGCCGCCGGCGGCCAGCAGGGTCTGCAGCAGGTGCGAGCCCTGCGGCTGCACCATGCCCGGCTGCGGCAGCGACGCGAAACCGTTCGTCGAGAACGTGACCCCGGGGACGCTGCCGAACGTCGATGCGCCCGCATCGATGGGGATGGACCGGTGGACGCTCAGGTATTCGCCGGTCAGGGCGTAGGTCGCCGGGTCCCGGAAGACCGCGATGTTCTGCGAGGCGTAGCGGGTGTTGATCGCGAGCCAGACGACGGCGTAGACGAGGGCGGCGAGGTCGGGCCAGCGCCGGCCGAGGTGCGCGACGGCCTCCTCGCGAGCGGCGGGCCAGGCGGCGGCCACGGCGATCGCGGCGGTCAGCAGCCCGAGCGGCAGCACCAGGACCGGCCGGAACTGCCCGAACAACAGGAACAGGACGGCGACGGCTCCGAAGCCCGCGAGCGCGGCCGGCACCAGCAGCGGCACGGCGGACACGACCGACCACGCACCTGACGGAGTCCGGGCGCTTGCCGGCGCCTTGTTAGGCATCTGCAGGGACGTCGTCATCGAGGCCGAGCCTAGAGAAATCCTCTGGCAATGGACCTGCCGACTTGCCGCACAGTGCGCCAGATGCGTCACGTGAGCCAAGTCAGGCCGGCGGCGGGAAGCCCAGCTCGGGCCCGATCGATGCGACGGCGGCGTCGAGCTGCTCATCCCAGGCAGGCAGCGGCGTGAGGCCGGCACCGGTCCACGAGCGGGCCGACAGGACCGAGTAGGCCGGGCGGGGTGCCGGGCGGGCCAGCGCGGCCGTTGTCGAGGGCTGCATTCGCGCGGGGTCCAGCCCGGCCCGCTCGCAGATCGCCCTGGCAAAGGCAAACCATGTCGTGGCGCCGGCGGCCGAGCAGTGGTAGATCCCACCGGGGACGTCGGCCAGGGCGAGTTCCAGCAGCCGTTCGGCGAGTTGCGCCGTCCATGTCGGGGCGCCGCGCTGGTCGTCGACCACCTGCAGCTGGTTCCGCTCCCCTGCCAGCCGCAACATCGTCTTGACGAAGTTCGGGCCCGTGCGGCCGTAGAGCCAACCGCTGCGCACGACGAAGCCGTTCGCGCCGAGCAGCACCTGCACAGCCTGCTCGCCGGCGAGCTTGGTACGCCCGTAGGCCGTCCGGGGATCCGGCGCGTCGGTGGCCTCATAGGGCGAGGTGCCGTCCCCGGCGAAGACGTAGTCGGTGGAGACGTGGACCAGCCGCGCCCCGAGCTCCGCGCAGACCATGGCCAGGTGAGCGGTACCGGCGGCGTTGATGGCGTACGCAGCGGCTTCCTCGCTCTCCGCCCCGTCCACGTTCGTGTACGCCGCGGCGTTGACGACGACGAGTCCGGCGCCCTCGGCGGCCCGCGCCTGGTCGCTGAGGACCGACCTCACCCGGTGCGGGTCGACGATGTCGCACTCGGCGCGGGTCAGCCCCTGGTGCGCCGGCGATCGCGGGCCGCGCTCGAGCGCGAGCAGCAGGTCGGTGCCGAGCTGCCCGCCGGCGCCGGTGACGACGACGCGCGGCAGGCTGGCGCTCGACCGGGCGCTGGACACTCGTCTCCTCCCAGCCACCGGGAAGGCGACGGCCGATTCGATCCTAGGTAGGGGGCCTCGACTCAGGGGCGTGCCGCGCGCTGCTTGTCCAGCTCGACCTGCAGCTTGTCGAGGAACGCATCGGTGAACAGCGGGGCCCGGCCGGTGGCGAAAGCCCGTTCGACGGACTCCACGAACACGACCTTGCTCGAAAGGATCATGGTTGCGACGTCCTTCGGGTCCTTGGGGGCCGCGTTGATGCTCACGGAGACGAGCTTGGAGAAGTACGGCGTCCACTGCGGCTCCGAGATGCCGGAGAACGAGTCGCCGAGGAGCAGGGCCTGGTCCGTGTACAGCGGAGCACCTGCGGGGGCAGAGCTCGACCGGAGGGTGGCGATCCCGATCGTCCCGACCTTCCCGGGCTCGTACGGGAACGACGTCACGCCCGGGCGGCGGGTCGCGTAGCCGTCGAAGGTGTTGTCCCCGGGGATGCCGGTGAACCGGGTGAGGTCCCCGAGCGCGCGCTGCGGACCGGTCGGCACCAGGTCCTGGGGCTGCCACAGTCCGCGGCGAGCGGCGTCCGCAAGCTCCTGCGCGTAGATACCGGCCGACTCCGGCGCCCAGTGGGAGTCCTTGGATCGGTAGATCGGGGCGCCACGGGACGCCCTCAGCTGCTGCAGGCGCTGGTAGAGGTCGGTGTAGCCGTCCGGCGGGTTCGAGGCCATCTGCGCCCAGAAGTCCCGCTTCGCGGCCGTGCTGCAGGCCTTGCCCGGGTAGCGCGAGGGCAGCTCGGCCGTCTCGATGGACGTCTTGTCCGGGGGAACGAACAGGGCGTAGTTCGCCCCCGTGGCGCGCACCATCTTCGCCAGCCGGTCCGCGGCCCGCAACGTGCTCGCCGTCGGCTGCTGCGGCGCGCAGGCCCAGTCGACGTCCTGGGTGAAGAACAACCAGCCGTCCTTGCCCGAGATGACTTCCGAACGACCGTTGGTCCCCTGACCCGGTGGGGCACCGAACAGGCCCTGGTCGACGTCGGCGTTGAGGCGGACGGCCTTGTCGCGGAACGGCAGGTGGTCGCTCGTCCAGGCGTTGAGGTGGGGGAAGATCTTCCAACCCTCGCTCGCCGTTGGTCGCGTCGTCAGCGGCCGGTTCTCGATCTGCTGCGCGCGCACCCCGAGCAGGTAGCCGACGCCGGGCAGGCAGAAGAAGCCCGCGGCCAGTACCAGCACGACGATCCGTAGCGGCGAACCCCGGAGTCGGCGTCGGGGCGGTGGCCGGTCCTGCGCGCCGAGGCTGTCGGGCGCCATCGGCTCGGTGCGGGCCGTGTCGGTCACGGGTGGCCTCGGCTTCTCATCAGAACTGGAAGTACAGGAAGGGGCTGAACGTGCCGGCGGCGACGAGCACGGCGGCGTAGGGCGCGGCGACGCCGGCGTAGGCGAGCCGAGCCACCCGGGCGGGTGGCGACGCCCGCTCCAGCAGGCGGCCCATGACGAACGACCTCGGCAGCAGGGCCACCAGAGCGGCCAGCACCAGCAGCAGCGAGATCCGCGTGGTCAGCACCCCGTCGAGCACCTCGCTGTGGCTCGACAACTCCGGGACGGCCATCGTCGCCAGGTACTTCCCCGCCCGCCCGATGTCGCTGGACCGGAAGAACACCCAGCCCACGATGACGATCAACAGCGTCAGCGCCCGTCGGAGGACGACGTGCCGGTTCGGGTCGGCCCGGGCGATCCCGAGTGCGCGCTCCGCGGCGAGCCAGCTGCCGTGGTAGAGCCCCCAGATCAGGAAGGTCCAGTTGGCTCCGTGCCAGAAGCCGGTCAGCAGGAAGACGATGTAGAGATTGCGGTAGGTCATCGCGGTGCTACCGCGATTGCCGCCGAGCGGGATGTAGAGGTAGTCGCGGAACCAGCGCGACAGCGACATGTGCCATCGCCGCCAGAAGTCGGTCACCGAGACCGACGAATAGGGGCGGTTGAAGTTCTCCGGCAGCCGGAACCCGAACATGCGCCCGAGCCCGATCGCCATGTCGGAGTAGCCACTGAAGTCGAAGTAGATCTGCAGGGTGTAGGCGATCGCGCCGATCCAGGCGGTGCGGAAGTCCAGCGCAGCCGGGTTGCCGTTGAAGGCCGCGTCCGCGACCGGCGCGATGGCGTCGGCGATGACCACCTTCTTCGCTAGGCCAAGGGCGAATCGCGGGAAGCCCTCGGAAATGTCCTCCAGCCGGTTGCGCTTCGTGTCGGAGAGCTGTTCCGCGATCTCGTGGTACCGCACGATCGGGCCGGCGATCAGCTGCGGGAACATCGCGATGTAGGTGATGAACTGCACCGGGCTGCGTTGCGATCGCCGACTGCCGCGGTAGACGTCCACCACGTACGAGAGGTGGTGGAAGGTGAAGAACGAGATGCCGATCGGCAACGCGACCGCGAGCACCTGAACCGAGCCGGTCAGCTCGTGCAGCTGCCGGGTGGCGAAGTCGCCGTACTTCCACACGGCCAGGATCCCGAGGTCGAAGGCCACGGTCGCGACCAGCACCGCGCGTCGCGCCGACGTCGAGGCGATGTGGGGCCGGCCGTGCTCCTGCTCGGACTCGATCTCGGAGCGCCCGGTGTCCACGAGGATGCCGGCGGTGAAGTTGACGGCCATGCAGGCGAGCAGCAGCAGGACGAAGGCTCCGCCGCCCCACGCGTAGAACACGAGGCTCGCCACCGACAGCAGGCCGTTGCGCCAGCTGCGCGGAAGCACCAGGTAGAGCCCGAGGACCAGCGGCAGGTAGTACCACAGGAAGGCGGGCGAAGCGAAGGACAAGGGAGCTCCGGGCCGTCGGTCGTGTCGGGGTCACGGTACTGAAGAGGGCGGCAGGTCCATCGGACCACGCAGCGCGGGTCCAGGATGTCCCCTAACGGTCGATGGGTCTGTCGAGGGCGCTGGCTCCGTCCTCAGCCCGACGAGCTGCAACGCAACGGGCCGCCCGGGCGTTGTTCCAGCGGACCCCCTGACCAGTCCTCCGACCAGCCCCGACACAGCCGAT
The DNA here is from genome assembly GCA_030840885.1 of Frankiaceae bacterium. Taxonomy (GTDB): domain Bacteria; phylum Actinomycetota; class Actinomycetes; order Frankiales; family Frankiaceae; genus JAVEDQ01. The sequence continues at coordinate 1,189 of JAVEDQ010000060.1, read as the reverse complement.
ACCCAACGCCATCGCAACCGGAGCCACACGGGCACCGGGGTACCGTGAGCGCGGCTTCACCGCCCGACCGACCCCCGCCCTGGCTCCGCGACAGACGCTTCCGCGACGACTCGCGGACGACAGACCGCCGGAAGGAGCCCTGCCCGGGTGTACACCGCTCCTTCGCGCACGGTGCTGCCCCCGGAGCTGGACCCCCGGATAGGCCGCGGCGCCCCGCACCTCCGCGGGCTGAAGAAGCTCCTGGCCCTGCTCACGGTGACGCTGTCGGTCCTCATCGTGGTCGGGAGCACGAGCGGCTACGTGGTCGTCCGTTGGTTCAACGGCAGCATCGCCCGCATCCAGCTGAACTTCGGCGACAACCGCCCGGCCGAGGCCGAGAAGGGCGAGCAGAACTGGGTCCTCGCGGGCACCGACAGCCGCGCCGGCACCGGGAGCGAGTACGGCGGCAACGCGGTCGAGGGCGAGCGCAGCGACACCACGATCCTCGCGCACCTCGACGCCGACGGCACGACGACGCTGATGTCGATCCCGCGCGACGCGCTGGTCACGATCCCCGCCTACGACGACCCGCAGGGCAGGCCGCAGCCGGCCCACCAGGACAAGTTCAATTCGGCGATCATGCTCGGTGGTCCCTCGCTCCTGGTCCGCACCATCGAGGGCCTCACCGGCATCCGTGTCGACCACTACGTCTCGGTCGACCTCGCCGGCTTCAAGCGGATCACCGACGCGATCGGCGGTGTGGACGTGTGCATCAAGCCCTCGTCGCTGGTCGAGTCGACCTTCAATGACGCCGGCACCGAGCGGGTTCGCAGCACCAACCTCAACGACCCGTTCAGCCAGTTCCGCGGAGTGGTCGGGACGAACCACCTCGACGGTGACCAGGCGCTGGCCTTCGTCCGGCAGCGGCACGGGCTCGAGGGCGGCGACACCGCCCGCATCCAGCGCCAGCAGCAATTCCTCGGCCAGGTCTTCCGCAGCGCCTCCTCGACCGGCGTCCTGCTGAACCCGGCCCGCGTGACCTCGCTGATCGCCGCCGTTCGCGACGCCCTGACGCTGGACTCCGAGACGTCGCTGAACGATCTCGAAAAGCTCGCCGGCCGCTTCCGCGGGCTCGACGCCACGAAGCTGCGGTTCGAGACGGTGCCCACCCGCGACTTCACCGAGAACGACCCGGGCGCGGTGACGATCA
>JAVEDQ010000034.1 GCA_030840885.1 Frankiaceae bacterium | reverse complement strand
GGTCCAGGAGGTTCACGAGGTTCGCCGACGCCGCGACCAGTGCCGCATCCCGAAGAACGACGACAGCACCACGCCAGCCGTAGGCCGTGTGCTCGTCGGTCCGGTCGAGCACGCGGGCGAGCAGCGCGGTCGCACCGATACCCGCGACCTTCACCGCACCGGCGGAGACGCGGCCGGCGCGCAGGGCACGCAGGTGACCGGCGAAGCCTTTGTCGGCCCGCTGCTCGGCGCGCGCGCCGGCGACGTCGTCGTAGCGACCCGCGGCGACGGCACCGAGCCCGGCCACGACCGCGGCGGACGACGGGGCGCCGGCCAGGGCGAGCAGCACGACTGCCGGCCCGCCGAGGAGTGACACCGGTCGTCCGCGGTAGTTCGTCACCGTCCAGGCGCCCGCACCCGTCGGAGCAGGTGCGTTCACCGCGAGGCGGGGACGGGGAGCGGCGCGCGACTCCCGGGACCGGCTCCGTACTGCCCGGCTTTGCCGCCGAGCTCCGCCTGCGCGGTGCGCACCAGGCTGATCCGCCCCCACGACGTCTCCACCGAGTCCTGCGTGGACACCCGCGACGAAAGCTGACCGGTGCCGCGGACCGCAGCGACCAGTCCGTTCCCGTCGGCGGAGTCGAGCGGGCCGGCGACGACCGTCCCGGTGTCCCGGGCGTCCATGACGGCCACCAACGAGACGACCTGCGGTGTGAGGACGTCCTCGGTCGGCGCCGGATTGGGCGGCGACGGGACGAGCACCAGCGCCAGATCACCGGGGCCGTCCTGCTGGTCGACGGTGAGCAGGCCGGCTGCGCGCCACGGGTCGAGGGCGCGCTGCTCGGCCGACACCGCCGTCGGCGACCCGAGGTCGGACCCGCTGCCGTTGCCGACGACGGCGGCACCGAGCGCGGCGGCGGCCCGGTCGGCGACGGAGGTCTGTCCGGCGAGCGAGACGCCCTGCACCCTGGCCGCGTCGGTCGCCACGCCTTCGATGTCCGAGGCGCGCTTGGGGTCGGTGAACGCATCGCCGAGCCGGACGCGGGTGGTGACGGTCGCCCCCGCCTGGGTGAGGACGTCGATGACGTTGGCGCGGTCGTCGGCGGAGACGCCGGGCGCGCTGACCACCGTGACGCGGCGACCGTCGAGCAGGCCCGCCACGTCCTGCGCGGTGACCGCGGAGGCGAAGGCGCCGGCACCGGTGAGCAGCCGCTGCTGGTCGTTGATCGTCGTCTCGCGGGCCCGTTTGTCGGCGGCGAGACCGTCGACGCGCTGGCGGAGGTCATCGACGATCACGCCGTTGAGCGCGGTGGTCCCGACGACGATGCCGACAGCCAGCGCGAGGAACACCGAGATGATGGAGACGAGGTGGTACCGGAAGTCGATCAACGGGCCGCCTGCGCGCCCGCGGGGACGCCGGTCATGAGTTCAGTCCCGTGATCCAGAACGTGAAGTCGTGCCACTTGTCGTTGAGCAGGGCGACGTAGGCCCGGCCCGCCGCGGACAACGTGATCGCGACGACCAGGGTGACCAGCGTCGCGAGCACGAGCAGCACCAGCGAGGACGTGCGGATCCGGGAGTGGTAGAGCCGGCTGACGCCCTTGGCGTCGACGAGCTTGCTGCCGACGCGCAACCGGGTCAGGAAGGTGCTGGCCATGCCGGCGCGTCCCTTGTCGAGGAACTCCTCGAGCGTGGCGTGCGTCCCGACGGCGACGATCAACGACGCGCCGTGCTCGTCGGCGAGCAGCATCGCCGCGTCCTCGCTGGTGCCGGCGGCCGGGAACACGGTGGCGGCGATACCGAGGGACTCGACCCGGGCCATGCCGGGCGCCCGCCCGTCGGGGTAGGCGTGGACGACGACCTCGGCGCCGCAGCGGAGCACCTCGTCGGAGATCGAGTCCATGTCGCCGAGAATGAGGTCGGGCGTATAGCCCTCCTCCTGCAGCGCGTCGGCGCCGCCGTCCACCCCGATCAGGACCGGCCGGTACTCCCGGATGTAGGGACGCAGCGACGCGAGGTCCTGCCGGTAGTCGTAGCCGCGCACGACGATCAGCACGTGGCGGCCATTCATGGCCGTCCGCAGCGTGGGCACGCCGACGCCCTCGAGGAGGAGGTCACGCTCCCGCTTGAGGTACTCCATGGTGTTGTCGGCGAAGTCCTCGAGCTGCTCGGCCAGACCGGCCCGGGCCTCGGCCATCGCGGCCGAGACCGTCTCGCCCGTCAACAGTGTGCCGCCACCGACCAGGGCCCCGTCGACGCTCAACGTCCCGCCTTCGACGTGCACCGTGGAGCCTTCGCTGAGCAGGTCGAACAACTCGGGGTCGGCGCGGTCGAGCACGGTGACGCCGGCCGCGAGCAGGATCTCCGGCCCGAGGTTGGGGTACCGGCCCGAGATGCTGGGCGCGACGTTGACGACGACGGAGGCTCCGCGGGCGACGAGCGCCTCGGCGCTCACCCGGTCGATGTCGGTATGGTCGATGACCGCCACCTCGCCCGGCAGCAGCCGCTTCGTGAGGTTCTTGGTGCGGCGATCGACGCGGACGATGGCGGTTACCGCGCCGTTGAGCTGGGCTTTCGTCGTGCGACGGGACGCGAGGCGTAGCGCTCCCCCACCGCTGCGCCCCAACACTGTCCCTGCTCCCGCCGGTTGCCGTTCCCCGTTCGTCACCCATCGTTCCATCCGGGGGGTCGGTTGCGGCTCGTCGCCACGCAATGCGACGGAAACGCGACCTCAGGAAGCCTTCGCCCGTGCCGCCTCTCCGAGCAGTTCCTCGGCGTGCCCCTGGGCGAGGCTGCTCTCCGACCGGCCCGCCAACATCCGGGACAGCTCACGGATGCGATCGCGGTGGTCAAGACGGCGAACGCCGCTGGTGGTGACCGAGCCGTCGTCGGACTTCTGGACCATGAGGTGCCGGTCGGCGAAGGCCGCCACCTGTGGCAGGTGGGTCACGCAGATGACCTGCCGGTGCTCGGCCAGCTTCGCCAGCCGGCGGCCGATCTCGACCGCGGCCGACCCGCCGACGCCGCTGTCGACCTCGTCGAAGATCATCGTCCCGGCTCCGCCGTCGCCGGCGGCGTCGGCGAGCACCACCTCGAGCGCCAGCATGACGCGGCTCAGCTCACCGCCGGACGCGCCGCGGTTCAGTGGGCGGGGCTCGGCGCCGACGTGCGCGCCGAGCCGGATCTCGACGTCGTCGACACCGGTGGGCCCGTAGGCCAGGCGCCGGGGGCCGTTCCCGTCGCCCACGTCGACGAGCAGGCCCGCCTCGTCGGCGCCCGGCGGGACCTCGACCGAACCGACCGCCACGCTGACCTCAGCGTTGGCCATGGCCAAGGTGGCCAGCTCACCGGTGACCGCAGTGCCCAGACTCGTGGCCGCGGCCCGGCGGGCGGCGGCCAGCGCACCGGCACCGCGCGCCAGTTCCGCTTCGAGGGCGGCCACCTCCGTCTCGAGCTCTTCGCGCCGGGCACCCGACCCGTCCAGTTCGAGCAGCCGGCGCGCTGAGCGCTCGGCCCAGGCGAGAACGCCGTCGATGGTGGTGTCGTGGGTGCGGCAGAGCCGGGCCAGTGCCGCGGCGCGCTCGGCGGCCGACTCGATCCGGGCGGGGTCCAGCTCGACGGACCCGGCGTAGGAGGCCAGATCCGCCGCGACGTCGGCGGCCAGCACCCGCACCTCTTCCAGGCGGGCCCCCAACGCCGAGAGCTCGGCGTCGTGCGCCTCCACCCCGGCCACCAGCCGTCGTGCCGTGCTCAGCCCTACCAGCGCCGGAACCGCGGCGTCGCGGTCGTCGTCCGCGCCGGCCAGGGCGTCGTGGGCGCCGGAGGCGGCCGCGAGCAGCGACTCGGCGTGCGAGAGCCGGGCGATCTCGGCCTCCAGGGCCTCGTCCTCGCCGGGTTGCGGGTCGATCCGCTCGACGTCAGCGAGCCCGAGCCGGAGCAGCTCGGCCTCGGCCGCGCGCTCCCGTTCCCGCTCGACGATCTCCGCGAGCTCCCGGCGCGCGGCCAGCAACCGCGTGTAGCAGGTGGAATAGCCGGCCATCGCCTCGGCGACGGGCGCACCCGCGTAGGCGTCGAGCGCCGCCCGCTGCTCGGCAGGGCGGAGGAGCCGGAGCTGCCCGGACTGCCCGTGCACCGCCACCGACTGCCCCACGAGCTCGGTGAGCACGGCAAGCGGCACGGCACGGCCGCCGAGGGCGGCCCGTGAGCGTCCCTCGGCCGACACGAGCCGATGGACCAGCAGCACGCCCGAGGACTCGGTTTCGTCGTCGAGTTCGGCACCCACCTCGCGCGCCCGCTCGGCCACGTGGCCGGCGACGTCGACGACCAGACGGGCCTCGACGACGGCGCGGGGGCGACCGGAACGGACGGCCCCGCCGTCGCCGCGGGCGCCGCTGAGCAGGCCGAGGCTCTGCACGACCATGGTCTTGCCGGCACCGGTCTCCCCGGTCACGACGGTGAAGCCGGGCGCCAGGTCGAGGACCGCGTCGTCGATCACGCCGAGCGCACTGATGCGCACTTCTTCGATCACATGTTCGAATATAGGGCCATCAGCGGTCCGGGCGCGACCTCCCACGCCAACCTTCGACCGGGAGTTCGAATTTGGCAACGAGTCGATCCGTGAACGGGTTGGGCCGCACCCGGGCCAGCCGGACCGGATGGGCGCCGCGCGTCACCTCGACGCGGCTGCCGGGCAGGACGTCGGAGGGCCGGCGCCCGTCGCAGGACAGAACGGCCTTCTCCTTGCCCAGCACCTCGAAGGCGACCATGACGTCGGGGCCGACGACCAGCGGCCGTGCGAACAGCGCGTGCGCCGACAGTGGGACGACGAGCAACGCCTCTACCGAGGGCCAGACGACGGGCCCGCCGGCGGAGAAGGCGTAGGCGGTCGAACCGGTCGGCGTGGCGCACACCGCACCGTCGCAGGACCAGCGGGAGAGCGGGCGGCCCTCGATCTCGACCACGACGTCGAGCAGCTTGCCGGGCTGACCCTTCTCGAGCGCCATCTCGTTCAGGGCCCAGTTCCGTCCGAGGAGCTCCTGGCCCTTGCGGATGGTCACGTCGAGGGTCATGCGTTCCTCGACGGTGTAGTCGCGGGCGATGACGGCCGCGACGGTGTCGTCGATGTCCTCGGACTCGGCCTCGGCCAGGAACCCGATGTGGCCCAGGTTCACGCCGAGCAACGGGGCGTCGGCCGAACGGGCCAGGTCGGCGCCGCGGAGCAGGCTGCCGTCGCCACCGAGCACGAGCACCAGTTCGACGCCGGCTGCGGCACCGGCGTCGGCGTCCACGACGGCGGCGCACGACAGGTCGAGCTGTCCGGCCTCGTCGCCGAGCACCCGCGGCCGGATGCCGGCTGCGGTCAGCTGGTCGAGCACCCGCTGCGCGCTGTCGCGGACGAAGGGTCGCCTGGGGTGGGCCACCACCAGCACCTCGCGGACACCGCGCGACGTCTCCCCTGCCGGAGCCGCTCCGTCCTGAGCCGGGTCGTCGCTCACCGACGGGATGTCCTGCTGGTCCACGGAGGTGTCCACGTCCTTCAGACTCTCACCTGACGGCGGATCCCGGAGTGGGCGGGGGCGACACGTGCCGCGCGATCTCGCGGTCCAGCTCGTCACCGTGCAGCGCGGGACCGGGGTCGGTAGCGTCGTCCACGGCAGCGTCCGCGAGCCAGAGCAGGTACTCGACGTTCCCGGCCGGTCCGGGCAGCGGGCTCTCGGCGATGCCGCGGACCCGCAGGCCGCGGTCGAGGGCGGCTCGTGCGATCGTGGCGACCGCCTCCGCCCGCAGTTCGGGCTCGCGCACGACGCCACCCTTGCCCACTCGGCTCCTGCCCACCTCGAACTGCGGCTTGACCAGCAGCACGAGGTCCGCAGGACGCCCCGGTTCCACCGCGACGCACCCGTGCAGGGCAGGAAGGACGACGAGCAGGGAGATGAACGAGAGGTCGGACACGACGAGTTCGACAGGTCCGCCGATCTGCTCGGCGGTCAGGTTCCGGACGTTCGTGCGGTCCACGACGCGGACGCGCTCGTCGGTCCGCAGGCGCCAGACGATCTGGCCGTAGCCGACGTCGACGGCGACCACCTCGCGGGCGCCGCGGCGCAGCAACACGTCGGTGAACCCGCCGGTGGACGCGCCAGCGTCGAGGCAGCGCCGACCCTCGACCCGCAGCGGGGCCGGGAAGCGCTCGACGTCGGAGAAGGCGTCGAGAGCCCCGAGCAGCTTGTGAGCGCCGCGGGAGGCCCATTCGACCCGGTCGGGGTCGGTCAGGGTGACGGGCGTGTCCGGCGTGACGGCGGTGGCGGCCTTGCGCGCCGGCTGCCCCGCCACGAGTACCCGGCCGGCGTCGATGGCCGCCGCTGCCTGCTCGCGGCTGCCGAACAGGCCGCGCTTGACCAACTCGGC
>JAVEDQ010000003.1 GCA_030840885.1 Frankiaceae bacterium | reverse complement strand
CCTCGCGCTCACCGTCCGGTCGTCCGGCCGCGGCCAGGGTCGCGCCGGCGAACCCGCCGTACATGACGTCCTTGTCGAGGAGCGCAGGAACGCAACCGCCCCGCTCGGCGACCAGCGCCAGCAGCCGCGCCGCGACCGTGCTCTTCCCCGCGCCCGGAGCGCCCGCGACGACCCACACCGGCGCTCGAGCGTCTCGCGGCCCGTCGTCGGCAGGCATCGTGTCGGCAGGCACTGCATCGGCAGGCACTGTCTCGGCAGGCACCATGGGATCGTGACAGAAGCGGGAAGGTCCGAGCGGCGCCCCCGGCTGCGGCCCATCTCGAACGACGTCCTCGAGAACCTCGTCGCGGCCGGGTCGGGGACCCCGGACGCCGAGCTGCTCGACCGGCTCGAGGAAGCACTGTCGCGCCTGCCCGCTGAGGAGCGGGCCGCGGCGGTCACGGCCTTCGGCTACGGCGAGGGCGCCTCCGGCGTCGCCGACGAGCTGCAGCTGCCGGCCTCGGAAGCCGACGCGCTGTCCCGCAACGCCCTCCAGCTCCTCCGGGGCGCGCTGGCCGATCTCGAGCCCGGGCACCACGACCGCTACCCGCGCACGCCGCCGCGTCGCCACCCGAAGCGGCCGGCGGACTAGCAGCGCCGCCGCGGACCGACCCCGGAAACACGAGAGCCCCGGACCGAAGTCCGGGGCTGTCGTGCGCCGACCCGCCAGGTCTGCCTCACGGCGTGGCGTCGCTCGCAGCGACTGTTTTGGGTCCGGGGGCCATGGATCGAGCCGGCACATCTGTTGTCGGCGACAGTCTAGCCAACATGAAGCTCCGCGCCAGTGTTCCCCCGAACGGCTTCGCGTCCTGCCCGGTCACGGCGCTGCCTCGGGCCCGTGGCGTCGGACCCACTCGTACATGGCGATGCCGGACGCGACCCCGGCGTTGATCGACCGTGTGGAGCCGAACTGCGGGATGTGCAGCACCTGATCGCACGCGGACTGTGCCGCCTCGGACAACCCGGGTCCTTCCTGACCGAACAGCAGGACGCAGCGCACCGGCAGCTCAGCCGCGTACAGCGGGCGCGACCCGGGCAGCAGGTCGATGCCGATCACCGGCAGCTCCGCGCCCGACGCCCACGCAGCGAAGGTCGCGAGGTCCTCGTGGTGGCGCACATGTTGGTAGCGGTCGGTGACCATCGCGCCCCGGCGGTTCCAGCGGCGACGACCCACGATGTGCACCTCGGCGGCCAGGAAGGCGTTGGCGTTGCGGACGACCGCCCCGATGTTCATGTCGTGCTGCCAGTTCTCGATCGCGACGTGGAAGGGGTGCCGGCGGGCGTCGAGGTCGGACACCACGGCCTCGCGCCGCCAGTAGCGGTACCGGTCGAGGACGTTGCGACGGTCTCCCTCGGCGAGCAGGTCGGGGTCCAGCCGCGGGTCGTCCGGCCAGGGCAGCGGATGCGGACCGACGCCCACCTCGCGGCCGCCGTCGTCGTCGTGCGCAGCGGTCACCCGTCAGGCGCCGAGACCGCGCACGAGCAGGTCGGCGAGGCCGAAGACGAACAGCGCGATGCCGACGAAGCCGTTGGTGGTGAAGAAGGCGCGGTTGACCCGGGAGAGGTCGCCCGGCGAGACGATGCTGTGCTCGTAGGCGAAGGCGACCGCCACCAGCGCGACGCCCACGAACCAGAGCACGCCCGCCCCGATGCCGATGCCGTAGGCGACGAACAGCCCCAGCGTGACGACGTGCGCGCCCCGCGAGACCTGCAGCGCCGTCGCCGCCCCGAAGCGCGCCGGCAGCGAGTAGACGCCGCCCGCCCGGTCGGAGTCGAGATCCTGCAGCGCATAGATCAGGTCGAAGCCGCCGATCCACAGCCCGACGGCGAGGCCGAGCAGCACCGCGTCCCAGCTCCACCGGCCGGTCACGGCGATCCACGCACCGATCGGCCCGACGGCTTGCGCCAGGCCGAGGATGCCGTGGCACAGCCACGTGAAGCGCTTGCCGTACGGATAGAGCACGAGCAGGGCCAGCGCGACGGGGGCCAGCACGAGGCACAGCGGTGAGAGCAGCGCGGCGGCGACCAGGAAAATCAGCAGCGCGACGACCGAGCCGACCACCGCAGTACGGACCGCGACCGCGCCGGTCACCAGCTCACGTGACGCGGTGCGCGGGTTCCGGGCGTCGAGCTCGCGATCGATGATCCGGTTGAACGCCATGGCGAACGTGCGGGCGGCGACCATCGCGATCGTGACCAGCACGAACGCGCCCCAGTGCACCGGTCTGTCACCGGGGCTGCCGGCGGCGAAGGAGGCGGCGAACACCGCGAGATAGGCGAACGGCAGCGCGAAGATCGAGTGCTCGATCATCACGAGCCGCAGAAACGCCTTGACGGGGTTCGGGGCCGCGCCGGCAGTCCTCACAGCCCGAGTTCCTTCCATCGCCGGTCGACCTGGGCGACGACCGCTTCATCCATGACGCATTCGTCCGGCCAGCCGCGGTCGTACCCCTCGGTCGGCAGCTTGCGGGTCGCGTCGATGCCGGCCTTGCCGCCCCAGAACTGGGTGTAGGAGCCGTGGTCGAGGTGGTCGATCGGGCCGATCGTCGTCAGCAGGTCGTGGCGGTAGTCGACGTTGCCGAACGCCCGCCAGGCGACCTCGGAGTAGTTGTGGACGTCGCAGTCGGCGTCGACGACCACGATCAGCTTGGACAGCGAGAGCAGTCCCGCACCCCAGATGGCGTTCATGACCTTCTGCGCATGCTTGGGGAAGCGCTTGTCGATGCTGACGATGCAGCAGTTGTGGAACACGCCCTCGACCGGGAGGTCGTAGTCGACGATCTCCGGCGTGGTCAGGCGGATCAGCGGCAGGAAGATGCGCTCGGTCGCCTTGCCGATCGGCCCGTCCTCCTGCGGGGGCCGGCCGACAACGATGGTCTGGAACACCGGGTCGCGGGTCATCGTCATGCAGTCGATCGTGAGCGCGGGGAACGGCTCGACCGGCGTGTAGAAGCCGGTGTGGTCACCGAACGGACCTTCCGGAAGCCGCGCACCGGGTTCGAGCCAGCCCTCGACGACGACCTGTGCGTGCGCCGGCACCTGCAGCGGCACGGTGAGGCAGTCGACCATCTCGACCCGCGAGCCCTGCACGAAGCCGGCGAACAGGTACTCGTCGATCTCGGGCGGCAGCGGTGCGCTCGCTGCGTAGGTCACGGCCGGCGGACAGCCGAAGGCGATGGTCACCGGCAGCCGTTCCCCACGGCGCTCGGCCACCGCGTGGTGGGCGTTGGAGTCCTTGTGGATCTGCCA
>JAVEDQ010000609.1 GCA_030840885.1 Frankiaceae bacterium | reverse complement strand
TCGTAGACCACGCGCCGGGACACCCCTGCCGAGCGGGCGACGAGCGCCATGGCGTCCTTGCGCGGCGTGCCGTCGCGCTCGAGGTCGGCGACGGCGGTCGCGAGGTCGACGGGTGCCAAGGAGTCCGCGGACGCGTCCGCACCGGCGACCACGAGCGTCACCTCGCCCTTGACCTGCCGGTCCCGGGCCCAGGCCGCGAGGCCGCCGAGCGGCAGCCGGACGATCTCCTCGTAGGTCTTGGTCAGCTCACGGCACAGCACCGCCTCGCGGTCGCCGAGGACGTCCTCGAGGTCGATGAGCGCTGCCGCGACGCGGTGCGGCGACTCGAGGAACACCAGCGTCCGACGTTCGGTGAGCAGCTCCACGAGCCGTGAGTGGCGCTCGCCGGGCTTGCGGGGGAGGAAGCCCTCGAACACCCAGCGGTCGGTGGGGAGTCCGCTCACGGCCAGGGCCGCGGTGACCGACGACGGCCCGGGGACCACCGTGACGCGGACGCCGGCTGCGGCCGCGGCACGCACCAGCCGATAGCCCGGGTCGGAGACGCCCGGCATCCCCGCGTCGGTGATCAGCGCGACCCGGGCCCCGCCGAGCAGCCGCTCCACCAGCTGGGCCGCTCGCTCGGTCTCGTTGCCGTCGAAGTAGGAGACGACCTCGGCGGTCACCTCGATGCCGAGGTCCGCGGCGAGCCGCCGCAGCCGGCGGGTGTCTTCGGCAGCGACGATGTCGGCGGAGGCGAGCACGCTTCTCAGCCGGGGGCTCGCATCCCCGGGATCGCCGATAGGAGCACCGCACAGCACGAGCGTCCCGGGTTCCGGAGCAGCCGTGCCGGGGTCGTCCACGCGTCCCAGTGAACCTGCCCGCTGCCCCGGCCGCGGGCCGCCGCTCTCATGTCGATCTCCTAAGGTGGCCCTCGTGACCGCGACCCTGTCCTCGGAAGGCGGCCCCTCGGACGAATCCGCCCAGCCCGCGGGGCAGCCCGAGCAGGCGCCGCCCGCAGGTATGGACGAAGGCGGTTCTGGTTCCGGTTCCGGCTCGGGTGACGGCCCCGGCGAGAGGTCCGGGCGGCGTCGGCTGCTGGATCCCGCGATGCCGACCGATCGGCTGTTCGGCTGGCTCGGTCCGCTGGCGGTGACGCTGCTCGCGGCGATCCTGCGGTTCGACAAGCTGACGCAGCCGGCCGCGATCGTCGGCGGCAAGGTGACCTACACCTTCGACGAGGTCTATTACACGAAGGACGCCCACGACCTGCTGGCCTTCGGCGTGGAGCGCGGGGATCGCTGCGTGGGGCCGGGCTTCGTCGTCCACCCGCCGCTCGGTAAGTGGCTGATGGCCGTCTCCGAGTGGCTGTTCGGCTACATCCGCTGCGACGGGACGGCTTACCGTGACCCCGCGCTGGGTTGGCGGTTCGCCTCCGCGGTGGTCGGCACGCTCGCGGTGCTGATCCTGGCCCGCACCGCTCGTCGGATGTTCCGCAGCACGATGCTCGGCTGCTTCGCCGGACTCATCTTCGCGTTGGACGGGCTCGAGTTCGTCCACAGCCGGATCGGCATCCTCGACATCTTCCTGCTGTTCTGGACCGTCGCCGCCCTCGGCTGCCTCGTCGCCGACCGGGACTGGTTACGCACGGCCCTGGCCACCGGGGCCCCGGGCCGAGCCGTGCTGTGGCGGCCCTGGCGGATCGGGTGCGGGCTGTGCCTCGGCGCGGCGCTCGCCACCAAGTGGAGCGGCGGGTACTCCGTCGTGGCCTTTGCGGCGCTGGCGTTGGCGTGGGACGTCGGAGCCCGACGCTCTGCCGGCGGGCGTCCGCTGTTGTCCTGGGCGAGCCGCGACCTACCGGCCTGGGCGGCCGCCTTTCTCGTGCTCCCGTTCGTGGTCTACACGGCGTCGTGGACCGGCTGGTTCGTGACCGACACCGGCTACGACCGGGCCGGCCGCTCCGGGATCACAGGTGTCCTCAAGGGGTGGTGGGCCTACCACGGCGACATCCGGCGGTTCCACGACAGCCTGACGACCAACCACCCCTACGAGTCGAACAACCCGTTCGCCTGGCTGATCCTCCACCGGCCGGTGGCCTTCTCCTACACCGGCAGCGAGGTCGGTCAGAATGGCTGCACCTCCCCGGGCGGCTGTTCCAGCGAGGTCCTCGACCTCGGCAACCCGGCCGTGTGGTGGATCGGCACGCTCGCCCTGATCGCGATGATCGGCCTGTGGCTGGTGCGCCGCGACTGGCGGGCCGCCCTCGTCCTGGTCGGCTTCGCCCTGAACTTCGCGCCCTGGCTGCTGTTCCCGGGCCGGACCAAGTTCATCTTCTACGCCCTGCCGCTGCTGCCGTTCATCGTCCTCGCCCTGACCGCGGTGGCAGCTCTCGTCCTCGGACCACCGGGCAACCGCCCGAACCGGCGGATCAGCGGCGCGCTCGTCGTCGGGCTCTACGCGCTGGTCGTGCTCGGCCTGTTCGCCTTCTTCCACCCGATCTGGGTGGGCGACACCATCCCGACGTCGGCGTGGGACGCGCGCATCTGGTTCCAGAAGTGGATCTGACCGCGCCTTGAGCTGTAGGGCCCGGGCTGCGGGGTGCTTTCTGGGGCTACATCAGATCTGATGTAGGGCTCACATCAGATCTGATGTAGCCCCAAAACGGGACCCCGGACCCGGCACCCCGACCCTCCGAACCTCAGCGCACCACCCGCCGCTCGTGCTTGCGGGTCTGCAACAAGGCCCGCTGGAGCAGCAGGTGGTCCCGCTCCTTGTCGTGCCACCGACGGACGAGGTCGGCGGGGGAGGCCACCATCGACGGCGTTCCGCCCAGGTCGACGTGGGACGCCCGCATCGCGAGCTGGCCGAAGTCAGCGGTCGAGCGGAAGCGGATGTCAGCACCGTCCACCACCGCCCACAGCCGTGAGAACACGCCTCGTTCGTCATGCAGCTGGTAGGGATCCGGCGCGTCCCGGTCCCGCTCGCCGGGTGAGAGATCGTCGTCCACCGCGAAGCGCCAGAACGAATCGTCGCCGAACCGGCCCACGGCCGATTCCACCTCGCGGAAGGTGACGGCAGGTCCGTCGAGCCAGAACTCGCAGTAGGGGACGTAGACCGGGGCGCTGTAGAGGCGCGCGGCAGCCTTGTCCGTCAGCACCACGGTGATGCCGGCCGTCTTGAGTCCGGCGACGGTCTTCCGGACCGCGTCGGGATAGGGCTGCGGTAGCCGGTCCACCGGCTCGCGGGCGAGCAGGGCGGTGATCGCTTCGTCGTCGTGGTCGATGAGCGGCACGAGTGCGTGGTCCAGAGCCATGCCGCAGCTGCCGAGCAGCCGGTACAGCGTCGGCAGGGTCGGCTGCGTCTTCCCGGTCTCGTAGCGCACGAGCGTCTGCTGCGAGGTGCCGGCCCGCTCCGCGAGCTCCACCTGACTGAGCCCCGCGTGCCAGCGGGCGGTGCGCAGCAGAACACCGGCAGTGTCGGCTGGGTCCGGCCGATCGATGGCCTCAGAAGGTGTCGGCGTCGGCGGTAGCGGCAGTGGCCAGAGCGGTGCAGGGTCCATGACCGGGAGCATCCCTCGATGGGCCGGTGCCCCCGCCCTTTGTCCACAGCATCGGGCAGCGGGAGGCGTGTAGGTCGGCGCGGGACGAGAAGACCGGAGACATGGCGGACAGCGGTACGGGAACGAACGGCACCGGCAGGACCATCCTCATCACCGGTGCCTCCGA